>NZ_JBEXUP010000027.1:0-73893 GCF_040614375.1 Nonomuraea sp. NPDC005983 | reverse complement strand
GTGGCCGCGGTGATCGCCACTACGGCGAGCAGCACGGCCGTGACGACCTTCCACCTGGCCCGCCGCCCGCGCGGCCCGGGGGCCGCCGCCGTTCCGCGGCCACTCCGACGCGGTGCGGGGGCGCCGGCGTCGTCGCGCGGCGCGGGCGCGTCCGCGGTGAGGCGGGCGCGGACCGCGGCCGCCACGTCCGCTTGCGGCGGGGTCGGGACGTCGAGGGCGGCGCCGAGGGCGGTGAGCTCGGCTTCCAGGTCGTCGAAGTGCTCATTCGAGGTCACGGCCCACCTCCTCCCTCAACCGGGCCAGGCCGCGATGGGTGCTGGACTTGACGGTGCCGAGCGGACAGTCGAGCACCTGTGCCGTCTCCGCTTCCGACAGCTGTAAGAAGTACCGGCAGACCACCGCCTGGCGTTCCCGTTCCGGCAGCGCGCGGACCGCCCGCAGGAGTCGGGCCCTGCGGTCGGTGGCCACGGCCTCGCCTTCGGGGTCGTCGGGGGAGGTCACGGCGGCCGTGGCGCCGAGCCGCACTGTCAGGTCCGACCTGCGACCCCGGGAGCGGGTCAGGTTGTGGGTCTCGTTGGCCACGATGCGCAGCAGCCATGGACGGAACGGAGAGTTCCGGCGGAAGGACGACAGGTGCCTGAACGCCTTGACGAACGCCTCCTGCACCACGTCCTCGGCCTCGTCGCCGGCGCCGAGCAGGGCGGCGGTGCGATGCGCGAGCGCGCTGTAGCGCGTGACCAGCACCTCATAGGCTGACAGGTCACCGGCGAGGGAGAGGGCGATCGCCTCGTCATCGTCCATGGACGAGTCAGATTCCACCGCAAAGTGCACCTTCAGCGGAAGGGCGTTTGGCCGATCAGGTGAGCCCTGACTCCGACCGGGCACTAGACTCTGGCAAATCCGCGAACCCCTTGAAGGAACGGGACTATGTCTGGGTATGACCGTGTAGTGCAACCGGCGGCCGGTGACGAGGCCCTGGAGAACCACCTGGGTGGGGACGAGGCCAAGAACTATCGGCAGTACGAGTTCGACATGGTCGCGCCGCATGTCGGCCGTTCCATGCTGGAGATCGGCTCGGGGCTCGGCCACTTCGCCGAGCAGTTCCTGCCGAGGCTCGACAGGCTGGTGGTGAGCGACTTCGACCCGTACTGCGTCGAGCAGCTCAACAAGCGCTTCGAGGGCCGCGACGACATCGACGTCCTGCAGTTCGGGCTGCCGACCGACATCCCGCTGGAGAACAAGGTCGACACGGTCGTGATGATGAACGTGCTGGAGCACATCGAGGAGGACGCCGAGGCGCTCCGCTCACTGGCGCGGGTCACCCTGCCGGGCGGCAGGATCATCATCTGGGTTCCCGGCTACATGCAGCTCTACGGAGACTTCGACCGCAAGGTGGGCCACGTCCAGCGGTACACGCCGAAGACGCTCCACGCGACGGTGGCCAAGGCGGGCCTCGACGTCGACGTGCTCAAGCCGATCAACTTCCTGGGCGGCATCGCCTGGTGGGCGGCGGTCCGCCGTGGCGGCGTCGGCTACCCCGACCCGAAGCTGGTCAAGATCTACGACCGCACGGTGGTGCCGACGACGAGGTTCATCGAGCGATTCATCACGCCGCCGTTCGGCCAGACCGTCTTCTGCGTCGCCCGCGTCCCGTCCTAGGGAGTGGCCCGGCCGCCCGCACGGTGGAGGGGCGTGGGGCGGCCGGGGCCCGGGGGTTGGCTACTTGATGGAGCCGGCGGTCAGGCCGCCGACCACCTTCCGTTCGATCAGCGCGAAGAGGATGATCACCGGGATGGTGGCGATCACCGATCCGGCGAACAGGTTCTGCCAGTCCACCTGGTACTGGCCGATGAACGAGTTCAGCGCCACCGTGAGCGGCTGGTTGGCCGGGGTGGTGGTGAGCGTCAGGGCGACCACGAACTCGTTCCACGCCGCGATGAAGGTGAAGATCAGCGCGGTGATGACGCCGGGCAGCGCCAGCGGCAGCGTGATGCGGAACAGCGCGCCGAAGCGGCCGTTGCCGTCGATGAACGCGGCCTCCTCCAGTTCGCGCGGGATCGAGGCGAAGTACGCGTTCAGGATCCACACCGCGAACGCCAGGTTGAACCCGCCGTTGACCAGGATCAGCGACCAGATCGAGTCGACCAGGCCGAACTGGTAGAACTCGCGGTAGATGCCGACGAGCATGGCCGTCGGCTGGAACATCTGGGTGATCAGCACCAGGATCAGGAACGCGGTGCGTCCCCTGAAGTTGTGCCTGGCCGAGTAGTAGGCCGCGGGCAGCGCCACCAGCAGGACGAGGACGGTTGAGCCCGCCGCCACCTTCAACGTGACGACGAGGTTCCCGGCGAGGCCGCTCGTCCAGAAGTTGGCGAGGTTGGACCAGATCCACTGCTTGGGGAAGAAGGAGACCTCGCGCAGCGAGTCCTGGGAGCGCAGCGAGGTGAGCAGCATCACCACGTACGGGAACAGGAAGACGAACGAGATCACGTAGGCGGTCGCCGCGATGATCACCGTCTTGAGCCTGGCGGGCCGCCGTGACCCCGTCCGCCTGGGCTTGGCGTGCGGACGCGTGGTGGTCGCGGGTGCCGTCCTGACCGCCATCACGCGACCTCCTTGTTCCAGCGGGTGACCCTCAGGAAGATCACGGTCAGCACGATCACCATGCCGAAGTTCACGACCGACATGGCGGCCGACTCGCCGATGTTGGACCCCTTGAGGATGAACATCAGGATGGTCGAGGTGGCCGTGGAGTAGCCGGGCTGACCATGGGTCATCGCCCAGATGATCGGGAAGCTGTTGAAGACGTTCATCACGTTGATCAGCGCGGCCACGGTCAGCGCGGGACGCAGCAGCGGCAGGGTGATCGACCAGTACGTCCGCAGCTTGGTCGCGCCGTCCATCTTGGCGGCCTCGTAGACGTCCGCCGGGATCGTCGCCAGCCCGGCCAGCAGCGCGTACGTGGTGAACGGCACCGACACGAACACCGCGACGAACACCAGCCACGGCATCGCGCTGGAGGCGTCGCCGAGCTGGTCGGCGGCGGCGCCGCCCATCGCGTCGATCAGCCCCAGCTTGAGCCTGATCTGGTTGATCACGCCGACCTCGGGGTCGAGCATCCACTTGAAGATGATCGCCGTCATCAGCACGGACGCCGCCCACGGCGCGATCAGCGCCCAGCGGGCCACCCTGCGGCCGGGGAAGCGCTGGTTGAACAGCTGGGCGAGGGCCAGCGAGATGAGCACGGTGAGCGCGACGACCGCGACCACCCAGATCACGCTGCGGAGCATGATGGCCGAGAAGTCCTTCTCGGCGAACAACTTGTCGTAGTTCGCCAGACCGTTGGACCCCTGCACCACGCCGAACCTGCTGATCTTCAGGAACGACGACCGGATCATCTCGATCACGGGCCAGAGCACGACCAGCGCGATCAGCGCGATGGCGGGCCCGACCCAGGCGAGGGGTTCCAGGGCGCGCAACCTTCTCATGAGGAACCTTCCATGAAGGTACGGCTAGCGCCCCCGCGGGTGCTAGCCGTACGGAGCCCCGAGGGGGTCAGCTGGCGTCGGCGGTCTTCTGCAGCTCGCCGAGGACCTTGGCCGGGTCGTCCTTGACGGCGCCGCCGATGGTCTGCTTGATCTGCGGGTTCACCTCGGCCCACTTCGGGTCCTGGAACGGGTAGAAGCTGGCGTTGGGCAGCGCGTCGAGGAACGGCTTGAGCTTCTCGTCGCCGGACAGCTTCTTGATGCCGCCGTTGGTGACGGGCAGCAGCTTGTAGGTGTCAGAGATCTTCTGGGCGGCGTTGCCGGTGTAGAAGAAGTCGAAGAACTTCTTGATCTCGGCGGCGTGGCCGTTCTTGTTGAACGCCATGATCCAGTCCATGACGCCGAGCGTGGTGTCGAGGGGGCCGCTCTTGCCCGGGATCGGCGCGACGCCGTAGTTCTTCAGCCCGGCCGCGTCGAAGATCGGGATGGACATGGGGCCGCCGTTGACCATGCCGACCTTGCCGGCGCCGAAGTCCTCCCAGACCGTCTTACGGTCCTTGGTGCCGGGGTTCGGGGTGGTCAGGCCCGCGTCGACGAGGCCCTTCATGTACGTGAACGTCTCGATGTTCTGCGGGGAGTTGATCGCCCACTTGCCGGAGGCGTCCTTGTAGCCGCCGCCGTTGCCGAGCATCCACAGGAACGACTCGCCCTGGGCCTCCTCCTGGCCGAGTGGCAGGCCGAAGGGCTGGCTGACGCCGGCCTTCTTCAGCTTCTCGGCGTCGGCCTTGAGCTCGTCCCACGTCTTGGGCGGCTCGGCGATGCCGGCCTTCTGGAACAGGTCCTTGTTGTAGAACAGGGCGCGGGCCGAGGACACGAACGGGATGCCGTAGGCGGCTCCGTCGACCTTGCCGAACTCGGCGAACTTCTGCAGCATGTCGCCGGAGACGTTCGGCGAGAGCACCTCGTCGACCTTGTAGAGCAGTTGGTCCTTGACGAAGCCGGAGTAGTCGCCGGTCTGCAGGATGTCGGGCACCTGGCCGTTCTGGACCATGGTGGCGACCTGCTTGTCGATGTCGTTCCAGTTGATGACCTGGACGTCCACCTTGATGTTCGGGTTGGCGGCCTGGAACTCGTCCACGACGCCCTTCCAGAACGTCTCGCCCGAGTTCGGCTTGCCGGGGCCGTCGCCGTAGTCGGCGGCCACCATCTTCAACGTGACCGGACCTCCGGACGAGGCCTTGTCCCCTCCGGCCGTTCCGGAGTCTCCGGACCCACAGCTGGACAGGACCAGCATGGTGGCCAGGCCGAGAGCGGCGCCGCCCACAAGTTTCATGTTCACCGTCAGTACCGCCTTCTCGTCGGACGGGTCATGCTGGTCCGTACCAGCAACTGGACCTCGTCCAAGGGGATTGGGGGCGCGTGAGCCGCGGCTCAACGCGTTTGCGTCAGCGTAAGCCCCTGTTCAATGGGCGGTCTATACCGGTTGGTATCGGTTTGAAAACACTCGGACGCCTAAAACCTCGTAACCGGTCTAGACCGGACGTCAGAGGATCTTTCTACGGACGCTCTCCCTGCCCTGCGGCACGCCGATCCACGGCCCCTCGATGGACGGGTCGAGGATTCCCTCCTCCAGGAAGGTGTACCGGCCGTCGAGCACGTACTTGGCGAGCCGGACGTCCTGGCTGTCGCTGTTGTCCCAGAGCGTGTCGAACAACGAGTCGACCCGCCGCCTGGCCTGCCGGCAGAACGTGTCGGCCAGCTCGTACGGCCTGCGCCCCAGGTCACGGGCGTCCTCCTCGGCCTTGACGCAGGCCGCGGTCATCGCGAACAGCTCGGCCCCGATGTCCACCAAGCGCCCGAGGAACGACTGCCTGTGCTCCAGCCCGCCCTGCCAGCGCGACATCCCGTAGAAGGTGGACCTCGCCAGCTTCCTGCTGGTCCGCTCCACGAACCGCAGGTGATGGGCGAGCGGGCCGAACTCGCCGTACGAGGTCGGCAGGTTGCCGCTGCCCGCGACCAGTGTGGGCAGCCACCTGGCGTAGAAGCGGCCCGCCCGCCTCAGGGCCCGCGCGCGCTCCTTCGCGGACGCCTCCGGGTTGATCAGCTCGCCGGCCGCCGTCAGGTGCGCGTCGACCGCCTCACGGGTGATCAGCAGCCGCATGATCTCGGACGAGCCCTCGAAGATCCGGTTGATCCGGGAGTCGCGCAGCATCTGCTCGGCAGGTACTCCCCGCTCACCACGGGCCACCAGCGACTCGGCCGTCTCGAAGCCGCGCCCTCCCCTGATCTGGACCAGCTCGTCGCTCGCCCGGTACGACAGCTCGGACGCGTACAGCTTGGCCAGCGCCGCCTCCATCCTGATGTCGTTGCGCTGGTCGTCGGCCATCCGGCTGGTCAGGTCGCTGACCGCCTCCAGGGCGTAGGCGGTGGCGGCGATGAACGCGATCTTGGTGGCCACCGCCTCGTGCGCGCCGATCTTGCGTCCCCACTGCACGCGGGCGTTGCCCCACTCGCGGGCGATCTTCACGGACCACTTGGCGTTGCCCGCGCAGGTGGCGGGGAGCGACAGGCGTCCGGTGTTGAGCGTGGTGAGGGCGATCTTCAGGCCCTGCCCCTCGCGTCCGATCAGGTTCTTCGCCGGGACCCTGACCTGGGAGAACTCGGTGACGCCGTTCTCGATGCCGCGCAGCCCCATGAAGGCGTTGCGCCTGTTGACGGTGATGCCGGGCGAATCGGCCTCGACCACGAACGCGCTGATCTTCTCGCCGGTGCGCGCCATCACCACGAGCAGGTCGGCGACGACGCCGTTGGTGGTCCACAGCTTGACGCCGTCGAGGACGTAGTCGTCACCGTCCCTGACGGCGGTGGTGGACAGGCGGGCCGGGTCGGAGCCCACGTCCGGCTCGGTCAGCAGGAACGCCGAAATTTCGCCCCGCGCGCACCTTGGTAGGAACTCTCGCTTCTGCTCTTCGGTGCCGAACAGCTTCAGCGGCTGCGGCACCCCGATCGACTGGTGCGCCGACAGCAGCGTCGCCAGCGCCGGGCAGTACGAGCCGACGAGCATCAACGTCCGGCAGTAGTACAGGTACGGCAGACCGAGACCGCCGTACTCCTCGCTGATGGTGATCCCGAACGCGCCGAGCGCGGCCAAGCCCTTGACCACCTCGTCCGGCACCGCCGCGGTGCGCTCGATCAGCGCCGGGTCCACGTGCCCGTCGAGGAACCTGCGGACCGCCCTGACGAACTCCTCACCCCGCTTGGCCGCCTGGTCCGGCAGCGTCGGCGCCGGATACACCAGGTCGAGGCGGAAGTCCCCGAGGAACAGCTGCTTCGCGAAGCTCGGCCGGGTCCACTCCCGCTCCCTCGCCTGCTCGCCGAGCTCTCTCGCCTTGGCGTACTCGCTCATAAAGCACCCTCCGTCAGACGCTACGCCGCCTTCGGATGCCTGGATAGTTCAGGCCGCTCTCACGGAGACGGCCGCCAGGACGCGCGCCGCAGGCTCACCCGGTAGCTACCCAGAGCGACCGCTCCCAGAACGACCGGCACAAGCAGGTACGGACCACAGCAGACCAGGGCGACGACGGACAGCACGGTCGCCACCGTCGCGACGGCCCGCGCCCCGCCTTCCAGGACCCGCAGGTCCATAACACCGCGCCGGCCCGCCTGGACTGAGGAAGCCCCTTGCTTCGATTTTGCGTACCTCGTAAGCTTACAAGGTACACAAAATCGAAGGAGGAGGTGCCGTGACCACGTTCGCCGTCATCGTCCCGCTCGTCTGGCTCGCCTGGCTGATCGTGACCGAATGGGTCCCGATGTTCCCGCTCAACGACCTGACCAAGGCGAACGTCCACGGCCGGGTGCTCGCCGCGGCGATCAACTACCCCTTCCCGCTGCTGATAGCGGCCGGCCTCGCCCTACACCAGACCTGGTCGCTGATCACCGCCACCGTGCTCTGCGTCCTGATCATGGCCGGGCATCTGCAGAGCTGGTGGCTGCCGTACTTCGGCGTCAGCACAGAGGCGCAGCGCGAGGTCTACCGCCGCGACTACAGCCGCACCCTCAAGATCCTCCCGACCGAGGGGCACGACGTGGTCATCGACGTCCAGCACCTGGTCGTGGGCGTGCTCTCCCTGATCATGCTGGCGACCACGCTGGTCGTTACGCTGACGGCATGACCCAGCGAGGCAGGGGCCGACCGGCCGTGCTCACCGTCGAGCGCATCGTGGACGCGGCCGTCGAGGTGCTCGACGCCGAAGGGCTCGACGCGCTGACCATGCGGCGGCTCGGCAGCCACCTCGGCGTCGCCGCCATGTCCCTCTACCGGCACGTCCCGAACCGCGACGCGCTGCTCGCCGAGATCGTCAACCGGCTCTTCGCCGAGGCCGTGACACAGTCGCGGCCCGGCGGGCCGTGGCCGGAAGCGCTGAGCGGCTTCGCAGGCGCGTACCGGCGGATGCTGCTGTCGCACCCGCACGCCGTGCCACTCCTCGCCACCCATCCCGTGGACGTCGAGCTGGGGCTGGAGCTGCTTGGCGGCCTGCTCGACCGGTTCGACGAGGGCGGCGTGCCGCGCGAGAGCGCGCTGACCGCCGTCCAGTCCGTCGGCGTCTACGTACTGGGACACGCCCTCGCCCAGGTCGGCGCGCCGCCAGGCGGCGAGGAGCCGCCCCCTGAGACGGACCAGACCTTCTACGACCAGTGGTTCGACACCGGGCTGAGCGCGATGGTGTCGGGCTTCGAGCGAATAATCGGTTGCGACCCGTCCAAACCGCCGCTTAGTGTCTAGGACATGCGCCTTTACCTGTAATGCGCCAGGGCTGAACAAGCCCGGCCACTCAGCGAATCCGCCCGGCGGTGACACTCCCGCCACGAGTCCATCCAGACGCGGCAGCTGAGCTTGTCGACCGGTGTTCGAGCCGCGTCGCGAGTTACGTAAAGGAGCTTTCGTATGCGAGTACGCGCAGGCAAGAAGAGCAACAACGTCCCCGGCATTCCGGGGCGGGAGGCGCCGCTTCCGCGGCAGATGCCCAAGATGCCGCTGCGGCCGGTCGCGCCGCCGAGGCGCATCCCGTCCAAGGGCCGCTGAACCTCTACCAGGGATGGTAGATCCCGCGGTGCGCCGTCCCCGACGCCATGGGACGCCCCGCACGGCGCTCCGGCCCCTCCTGCAGGGGCCGGAGCGCCTTCGCGTCAGAGCCTCTCGATGATCGTGACGTTGGCCTGGCCGCCGCCCTCGCACATCGTCTGCAGGCCGTACCGGCCGCCGGTGCGCTCCAGCTCGTGCAGCAGCTTGGTCATCAGGATCGCGCCCGTGCCGCCCAGCGGGTGGCCGAGCGCGATCGCGCCGCCGTTCGGGTTGACCCGGGCCGGGTCGGCGTCCAGCTCCTTCATCCACGCCAGCGGCACCGGCGCGAACGCCTCGTTGATCTCGACGACGTCGATGTCGTCGATCGACATCCCCGCCTTCTCCAGGGCCTTCCGCGTCGCCGGGATCGGCGCGGTCAGCATGAAGACCGGGTCGTCGCCCATGAGCGCGAGTTGGTGGATCCGGGCGCGCGGGGTCAGGCCGTGGTCGCGTACCGCCTGCTCGGAGGCGATCAGCAGCGCGCCGGAACCGTCGGAGATCTGCGAGGACGTGGCCGCGGTGATCTGGCCGTCCTCTTTCAGCGTCTTCAGGGCGGCCATCTTCTCCAGCGTCGTGTCGGGACGCGGCCCCTCATCGTCCTCGACGCCGTTCACGGGCTCGATCTGGTCCTTGAAGTAGCCGTTGGCGATGGCCTTGGCGGCGCGCTGGTGCGACTCGAAGGCGAAGCGCTCCAGGTCGTCGCGCTTGAAGCCCCACTTCTCGCACATCAGCTCCGCGCCGCGGAACTGCGAGATCTCCTGCTTGCCGTACCGCTCGACCCACAGGTCGCCGAACGGGAACGGCATGCCCTTCTCCAGCGCGGCAGTGATCGACGAGCCCATCGGCACGACGCTCATCGACTCGACGCCGGCCGCGACGACCAGGTCCTGGGTGCCGGACAGCACGCCCTGGGCGGCGAAGTGGATCGACTGCTGCGAGGAGCCGCACTGCCGGTCGATCGTGACGCCGGCGGTCGTCTCCGGCAGCCCGGCGGAGAGCCACGCGTTCCGCGCGATGTCCATGCTCTGCGGGCCGAACTGCATGACGCACCCCATGACGACGTCCTCCACCGCCGCAGGGTCGACGCCGGTGCGGTCGATGAGCGCCTTCAACGTGTGTGCGGCCAGGTCAGTGGGGTGGACGGTGGACAGCCCGCCCTTCTTCTTGCCGACCGGGGAGCGGACCGCCCCGACGATGTACGCCTCTGCCACAGTGCCTCCTGAAACCGAGCATTATTCGGTTATTAGGAAGAGACTACAACAGAACCTTGCTCTACGACCTCTCGGGAGGTGGCAGCAGGTCTTCGGGGGCGTCGATCCGGAACCGCCAGCGGTCGACCGCCAGCCCGTTCAACCCCTCCGACAGCGCCAGCGCCAGCGTGCCCAGCTTCACCGGGTCGTCGCCGCGCAGCTCCACCGCGGTCAGCTCGGTCGCGAAGGGCAGCAGCTCCGCGACCGCCGGCGGCTGCCCCTTCTGCGGCACCACCAGCACGCGGACGCCCCCGGCCGTGAAGACGAACTCGTCCTCCTCCTCGACCTCGCCCTCCAGGTGCGCCACCAGCTCCTCGGCCGACGGCCGGGCCGGCAGGACGACCGCCGGGCCGCCACGGTCGTCGTCGGCGGGGTCGCTCACCTCGCCCCGGCACACGGCCAGCCCGCCCAGCCGGAACGCCAGCCCCTCGGCCAGGAAACGGTCGAAGTAGTCGAACGGCAGCGGCCCCTCCGCGGCCACCCGGCACGCCCACACCTGCTCCAGCTCGCCGCCCACCAGGTCGGTTTCGGCCTCCACCGGAGCCTGCACCCGGACGTCTGCAGCGACGATGTCGCCGCCGTCCTCGCGGGCGGCCGGATCGGCCAGCCGTACCAACCGCAGCAACTCGGACTGGTCCGGTTTGACGGGCAGCGCCGCCGTAGGGCCAGTACGCAGTCTCCGCTTCGCCATCCAGCCCATGCGCGCCTCCGCGATCAGCTTCGATAGGAGCTCGTCATCGTCGCGTAGACGATGATGTTATCGGTGTAGTGACCGATGCTGCGGTTGTACGTGCCACCGCAGGTGATCAGGTGAAGCTGCGCGTTGGTCTGGCTGCCGTAGACGCGCTGCGTCGGGAAGGTCTTCTTGCTCGCCTGCTCGACACCGCCGACGGTGAAGACGGCGGTCGTCCTGTCCTGCCGCTTGACCTCGATCGTGTCGCCGTTCCTGATCTCGTACAGGCGGCTGAACACGGCGCTGCGCGTCCGCGTGTCCTTGTGCCCCAGCATGACGGCCGGGCCGGCCTCACCCGGGGTGGACATGTTCCGGTACCACCCGACCAGGTTGGGGTTGTCGCCGGCGGGCACCTGGATGGTCCCGTCCTTGGCCAGCCCCAGCGACTCCACCGGCGCGTTGATGCCCAGCCGCTTGATCACGATCCGCACCGGCGTGGACGGCAGCATCGGCGGAGCCGGCGTCACCTGCGGCAACGGCGGCGGCGCGGTCGGGGCCGCCTGGAACAGCGCCTGCGCGGGCTGGCCCGTCGCCTTCCCGTCGGGCTGCGCACTCAGCGACAGCGAATCGCGGTCGCCGGCCAGGCCGTACTCCTCAGGCGAGCCGAGCACGATGAGCATCCCGGTCACCACCGTCACCACACCGGCCACGGCGGCCAGGATCAGCACGGACCTGAGGACCTTGCTGCCCCTGTCGTCCGGCGGCCCGCCGCCGTACGGATACTGCCCGGCCACCTCGATCAGCCTCTGCCGAGATTGCGGCGCCGCAGCGCCAGCCCGCCGACGCCGGCGGCCATGACCAGTGCCGACCCGACCAGCATGAACGTCCGCCCGTCAGGCCCGGCCGCCCCACCGCCACCGGTGTCGGCCCCGGCCTTGGGGGTCTGCGACTTCTTGGTGGTCTTCTTGGTGGAGGGGGTGTGGGTCACGATCAGCGTGGTCGTCTTGGTGGGCTTCGGCGTGCTGCTCGTGTTGGTGTTGCTCGGCGTGGGCGTCGGCGACGAGGTGCCGTTGCTCACGGTGAGCGTGAACGTCTTCAGCCCGGTCGTGGGAGCCGTGCACTTGATCGCCGGCGCGCTCGACGAGGTACCGAAGGCGAGATCCCCGGCCGTCAGCGAGACGGTGCCGGTGGTCGTCGGCTTCACCTTGAACGTGAGGGCCGGAAGGGTCGTGAGATTCTGACCGGCCGTTGCGCCCATGAGGAGGGCCTCTGCGGTCACCGACGTCGGCGCTCCCGCACCGCTCGCCTTCACCGTGGCGAAGAGCTTGCTGCTGGCCGGGAAGCTGGTGGGCAGCTTCAGCGGATCTCCGGTGCTCTGGATGGTGCCGGTCCAGGGGATGGAGGCGTCTTCGTTGGCCTTGGCGCTGGTCGGCGGGGTCATCTTGACCTCGATGTCGACCTCGGCGGGATAGTCCGCATCGGTCGTGCCGGTTGCCAGCGTGCAGTTGTACTTCACGATGTCGTCGGTACCTGCGCCGCCGCCCTGCCCAACCGTAATATCGACGCTCTCTGTGCTGGTCGCTGCCGTGCACGAGGTCACATTCGACGGCGCGTTCGCCAGGCTGAGCTTCAGGCTGCCGGTCTCGGTCGGAGCCTTGATGTTCACCTTGCCACCCGTAGTGGCGGTGACCGCAACCGTACTCGTTACCTGACCGGCAGGCACAGCGGTCGCACTCATGGTGACATTCGCCCCCGACTTGTCGAGGTCCGTGTGTGTTCCGCCGGTCACCAAGAGCTTGCCTGTCACCTTCACCTGCGTGGCAGCCGCAGGTGACTGCGCCAGAGTCAGTGGGGGAATGGCCCACTTGACATCGAACGTGCCACTCGCCGTATCAGGCACGGTGATCGGCACATTGATCGAAGTGTTAGTGAACGGCCCACCCATGCACGTGTAGGCGATGCTGAGGTTCTTGTCCACCGCCGCCTCTGCCGGTGACGATAGAGCCAGGACCGAACCAACGAAGACGGCCAGCGTGCTCGCGATCCCTAAGGCGGATGTCTTCTGGGCGAGGCGGCGCCGCGCCTTGGACGTCAGCACTGTCCATCTCCGTTTCAGCACAGGTACAACAGGCGTACCAGGATTCCAGCCGTTGGTCACGGTTAGGTAGAGATCCTACGAACTGTCCCTGTCAACTTCCTGTAAACGGCGAAAACCCACGCAAGTTGCCGTCAGCCCTTCTTCTTGGAGAGCGTGGCGTACACGACGATGTTGTCCGTGTAGCTGTGCGCCTGCTTGTTGAAGACGCCGCCGCAGGTGATCAGGCGGAGCTGCGAGCTGTCGGTGTTCCCGTACACCCGGGCTGTCGGGAAGTTCGTCTTGCTGACCTGCTCGATCCCGCTCACGGTGAACCGGGTGACCTTCCCGTCCGATCGGTACACGTAGATCTGGTCGCCCTTGGCCAGCTCCGAGAGGCGCTGGAACACCGCCGGGCCCTTCCTGGTGCTCACATGCCCATTGATGATCGCCGGACCGACCTCCCCCGGAACGGGGCTGAACCGGTACCAGCCGGTCTGGTTGGGCTTGCTCAGCGGCGGGGTGCCCAGAGCCCCCTTGAGGTCCACGGTGACCGACCCGACCGGCGCGTTCACCTTGATCTTGGGGATCTTGATCCGCGTCGGCTTGGGCTTCGTGGTCTTGGTCTTGGCAGGAGGGATCGGCGCCACCACGGGCGCGGCGGCGAACGGCGGCGGCGCGTCGAGCCTGGCCGGGGTCAGCGGCACGTTCTTGCCGCCGGGGCCCACGGTCGGCGGCAGCACGAACGCGCCCGCGTTCTGCACCTGCACCTGGGTCGGCTCGACCTGGGCCATCGGCTGCGGGCCCGACCCGTCGTCCACGCTGGGCGCCAGCGACAGCAACCCCGCCATGATCGCGCCCACGCCGCCCAGCGAGCCCGCGATCAGCAGGCCGGGCAGCGCCCGGTTCATCGGCGACTTCTGCTCGGTCATCAGCTCACTCCTCCGGCATGCGCGGCCCGGCGCCGTCGCAACAGCAGCCCTCCGGTCGCGCTCCCCATCAGCAGCACGGACCCACCCGCGATGAGCCCGTACGATCCGCTCCCGGCCTCCGCCGCCTCACCCGTGTCGACGCCGCCCTTGGGCGTCTTGGCCACCTGCGCCTTGACGTACTTGGTGGAGGTCGGCCCGCTGGACGCCTTGGCGGTGGCGGTCACGGTGGACGTCGACGTCGCCACCACGCTCACGTGCCGATCAGCAGTGGGCCCCGGGTCCCACTGCTGAGGAGGCGTCGTGCTGGGGTTCGCAGGCGGCGGCGTAGAGGTGGACGTCCTGGTGGGCGTCGTCGGCGGCGGGCTGCTGGGGGGCGGGCTGCTCGCAGGAGGGGTCGTGGAGCCGGGGACCGTCACGTCGATGGCGCCAGGCGGGCTGTCGGGCGTGCACGTGGCCTGGTCGTGGAGCGGCGGCTCGGTGATACGGCCGGTGATCACCTTGATGGCGTCCACGTAGGCCTTCTTGTTCTCGGTGTTGACGACCTCGATGGTGTGCGGCTCGTACGCCAGGTCCGGAGAGCTCCAGAGCGTCTCCTGCGCCTTGGTGCCGGTCATCGGTGTACCGTTCCTGTCCAGGCCCGGCTCCACCAGCCCGTCGGTGACGGGCTCGCCGTCGATGCGCACCCGGACGGGGCCGAGGTCGCGTTCGCGGCGGCTGATGTACTCGACCTTCGTGGCCGTGAAGCCGAGCTTGGCCGTGGCGTCCTTCTGATCGGTCTCGGCGAGGTCGAAGAGGTGGTCGCCGAACTCGGGCGCCGTACGCACGTTGGGGTTCCAGGCGCCCGTGTAGTCGAGCTTGTTGTTGTTCACCAGCACCTCGCCGGCGGCGGGGGTGAACCGGACGACCAGGTCTGTGGGCCTGACCCGGATGGTTCCCGATCGCTTCACGGAACCGGCGTCGGAGAGGCCCTCGGGCACGACCAGCTGGTCGCCCGGCACCAGCTGGCCCTGCTCCTTGCCGCCCTTGGGGCGCAGCTGGCCGTCCCAGGCCCCGGTGATGTCGACCGTGCCTTGCAGGTTGAGCTGCGAGCCCTTGACGAAGAAGCCGGGCGAGCCGAACCTCCGGTTGCCCACGTACTTGATCGACCAGGCGACGTCCAGCATGCCCGCCGAGGTGAGCCGCGGAGTGACGGCCGCCTCCAGCTGGACCCCTGTGGTCCCCGCGACGCCACCCCAACAGGAGTACGTCACGATCAGCGAGTCGGCCTGGCTCGTGCTGGAAGCCGCTACGAACGCCGCGGATGCCGCCAGGCCCACCGACGCGGCGACCAACGCCTTACGTAACCGATTCACGGCCCTGCTCCGATCACACAAGGAAACCGAAGGTAGATCTTAGGGTCGAAAACCCCTGCAACACATGTCAAACCGCTCGTCCGCCAATACTTGTGATGAAGCCGTGTCCGCTTGGGCGCGTCCCGGAAAAGCGGGTATACCGATCAGTAACAGAATTGTATTCTGTCGGGCACGAACACCTGCTTGGAGGCGACATGCAGCGAGACCTCTACGACGAGGAGCACCTGCTCTTCCGGGAGACCGTGCGCGAGTTCATGGCCCGCGAGGTCGTGCCGCACCACGCGCAGTGGGAGAAAGACGGCATCGTGCCGCGCGAGGTCTGGAAGAAAGCCGGCGAGATCGGGATGTTCGGCTTCTCCGTGCCCGAGGAGTACGGCGGCGCGGGCATCACCGACTTCCGCTACAACGCCGTCATCGTCGAGGAGATCATCAGGAGCGGCGCGTCGGGGCTGGGATTCTCGCTGCACAACGACGTCATGGCCCCGTACGTCGTGGAGTTGACCGATGAGGAGCAGAAGCAGCGCTGGCTGCCCGGGTTCGTCAGCGGCGAGCTGATCACGGCGATCGCGATGACCGAGCCCGGCGCCGGCAGCGACCTGCAGGGGATCAGGACGACCGCCGTCCGCGAGGGTGATCACTACGTCGTCAACGGGCAGAAGACGTTCATCACGAACGGAATCAACTCCGACCTCGTCGTGGTGGTGGTCAAGACCGACCCGGCAGCCGGCGCGAGGGGCACGACGCTGCTGGTCGTCGAGCGCGGCATGGACGGCTTCACCCGCGGCCGCAACCTGGAGAAGGTCGGGATGAAGGCTCAGGACACGGCCGAGCTGTTCTTCGAGAACGTCCGCGTGCCGGTGGCCAACCGGCTGGGCCCCAACGACGGCGAGGGGTTCTTCCAGCTCATGAACAACCTGCCCCAGGAGCGGCTGTCGATCGCGGTCGCGGCGGTGGCGGCGGCCGAGACGGTGCTGGAGCAGACCATCGAGTACTGCAGGCAGCGCGAAGCCTTCGGGCGAAAAATCGGATCCTTCCAGAACACCCGCTTCGTCCTGGCGGAGCTGGCCACCGAGACCGAGATCGCCCGCCACTACGTGGACAAGTGCATCGTGGCGCTCAACGCCAGGCAACTGAGCGCCGTGGACGCGGCCAAGGCCAAGTGGTGGACCACCGAGCTGCAGAACAAGGTGATCGACCGGTGCCTCCAACTGCACGGCGGCTACGGCTACATGATGGAGTACCCGGTGGCCAGGGCCTGGCTCGACAGCCGCGTCCAGACCATCTACGGCGGCACCACGGAGATCATGAAGGAGATCATCGGCCGCTCCTTCGGACTCTGACGCCCGGCGACGCCCGTTACACCGCGCGGAATGCGATCTGACGCCGCATACTGGTCAGCATGGACGGCGGCCTGATCCTCCTGGTTTTCCTGGCGTTGCTGTTCGCCTGGGGCCTCAACCGCGTGCGCCGGGCGCTGCGGTTCGGCCCGGTGGGCTACCTCGGCGTGATGGCCGTCTTCATCATCGTCATGCTGCTCGTCTGGGGCCAGACGATGCGCTAGCCGGCTAACCCGGCAGCGCGCCCACGAACCGGGTGAGCAGCCGGGCGAACTCGGCCCGCTCAACCTCCGACCACCCGGCCATGGCCTGCTGGAACACGGCCTTGCGGCCCTGGCGGACCTGTTCGAGCGCTGCCACGCCCGCATCGGTCAGCACCAGCAGCGCCCTGCGCCCGTCGGCCTGGTCGGCCTCGCGCCTGGCCAGGCCCGCCTCGACGGCGGCGGCCACCAGCCTGCTCGCGCGAGGCTGGTCCACGGACAGCGCCTCGGCGACGTCCGACACGGTGACGGGCCCGCCCGCCTACTCAGTCGCCGCTCCCCTCCAGCAGCACCCTCGCCACCAGGTCGGGGTCGTCGCTCATCGGCACGTGCCCGCAGCCCTTGAGCAGCTTCACCCGCTGCCCCGACCACTTGGCGGCACGCACGGCCTGACGGCGCAGCAGCAGCCGGTCGTGCTCGCCCCACGCGATCGTGATCGGCGACTTGGGCGGCGCGGGCGGCAGCACGTCCGAGAACGCCTCCAGCGTCGCGTCGAACCCGGACGAGCGGCCCAGCGCCTGAGAAGCGGCGACCAGCGCCGTGGGCGACAGCCGCGACGGACGCGCCACCAGCAGCCCCGCCGACAGCGCCCGCCCGACCGGACTCTCGGCCCTGCGCAACGACCGCTCCGGCGGCAAGGCCCTGGCCGAGGCGCGCATGGCCCGCAGCACCGTCTGGCAGTACAGCAGCTCGGGACGCGACCAGAACCCGGCGGGCGACAGCGCGGTGGCGGTACGGACCACCCCGCGCGAGGCCAGCTCCAGCGCGAGGTAGCCACCCAGCGAGTTGCCCGCCACGTGCGGCTCGCGCACGCCGAGCATCGCGCAGAACGACTCGACGGCGTCGGCGAGAGCCTCGGCGGTGTAGGGCGTGCCTTCTGGCAGCCCCGGCGACACCCCGAAACCGGGCAGATCGATGGCGATCACGGTCCGCGAGACGGCCAGCCGATCCAGCACCGGAAGCCACGCCTGCCAGTGGTGCCCGATGCCATGGATGAGGATCAGCGGTGCGCCGGTGCCGCGCCGCTCGAAGGCCAACTCCATGTGGTCGAGTAGACCACTCAGCGGCTACGCGTGGGAATCTCGAACCAGACGGCTTTACCTTCCCTGGTAGGACGCGATCCCCAGCGCCGAGCAAGCTGGTCGACCAGGTAGAGGCCGCGGCCGCCCTCGTCGTTCTCGCCCGCGCTGCGGATGCGGGGCAGCCGAAGGTCCTGGTCGAAGACCTCGACCCAGACCGACTCCTCGCCCCTGCGCAGCCGCAGTGTGAACTCCTTGTCGCTGACGACCTCGTCCTCGAAGCCGGGAAGGTCCCAGGAGTCCTCGAACGGCAGCGGTGGGCCCTCGACGCTCAGCTCGCGGCGCGGCACGCCCGCACTGGCCGCGTGCAGCACCACGTTGGTGACGACCTCGGAGACGAGCAGACAGGCCAGCTCGGCGCGCTCCTCGGGGACGTTCCATCCCTCGAACGCGTCGGAGGCCATCCGGCGGGCCTCCCCCACCATGATCGGCTGAGCGGGGAAGGTGCGCTCCTCGACGTCGAGGTCGGAGTCGGCGGAGCGGACCACCAGGATCGCCATGTCGTCGTCGATCTCGCCGGGCACCGCGACGGTGGCGGCGTCGGCGATGCGCTCGACCTCGGCGTCGCTCACCTTGGCCAGCTTCTCGCAGAGCACGCCGAGCGTCTCCTCCTCGCTCGGGATCCGGCCGTCGCGGCCCGGACGGCGGTCGATCAGGCCGTCGGTGTAGAGGAGCAGCGCGGCCCCCGGTGGGAGGGTGCGGGTCTCCTCCTTGTAGACGAGGTCGGCGTGCAGGCCCTTGGCGCGCACGCCCAGCGGCTGGCCGACCTCCTCGATGTCGAGCTCGACGCACTGGCCGTCGACGAGCAGCAGCGGCGGCGCGTGCCCGGCGTTGGCGAAGGCGAGCTGGCGCGACCAGGCGTCGTAGACGAGGTACTGGCAGGTCACGATGGGCGGGACGCTGATGTCGGCGCCGCTGTCGTCCTGCTCGGGGGTGGCGATGATGCGGGTCCACTCGTCGAGCCTGGCCAGGATGTCGGCGGGCGACTTGTCGTCCTGGGCGAAGGCCCTCAGCGCGGCCCTGAGCTGGCCCATGATGGCGGCGGCCTTGGCACCTCTGCCCTCGACGTCGCCGATCACGATGCCGACCCGACCGGCGGACAGCGGGATCACGTCGTACCAGTCGCCGCCGACCTGGGTCTGGATGCCCTGGCCGTGGGAGGCGAGCGGCGCCGCCGGGTAGTAGCGCACGGCGATGTCGAGCCCGTCGAGCTGGGGCAGCGCCCGCGGCAGCAGGTGCTTCTGGAACGACTCGGCGGTGTGCCGCTCCTCCTCGAACAGCAGCGCGTTGTCGATGGCCAGCGCGACCCTGGTGGCGATCGCGCCGACGAAGTCGCGGTCGAACGCGTCGTAGTGCGGGCTGCGCCGGTCGGTGAGGTTGGACAGCCCCAGGTACATCAGCCCGAGGGTCTCGCCGCGCACGCACAGCGGCGCGACGATGGCGGACGTCATGCCGATCTCGCCGCACAGCTGGGCGCTGCCCTCGTGGGGGCTGGGGAAGCTGTTGGCCGCGAAGTCCTCGACGAGGATCGTCTCCTGCCTGCGCAGCGAGGTGTGGGCGTAGTGGCCGGCCGGGTAGCGGATCTCCGCGCCCACCGGCTTCCAGGTGCCCGGCGGCGGAGTCCAGCCCTGCACGTGCTGGGAGACCCGGCGGACCAGCCGGTCGCCCTCCATCAGCTCGATGAAGCAGTGGTCGGCGAACTGCGGCACCAGCATCTCGGCGACGCGCTTGAGCGTCTCCTCCACGTACAGGGAGCCGGCCAGCCGCTCGCCGATACGCTCGAGCAGCCCGAAGCGGTCCTTCTCGCGCTCGTTGCTGCGCAGCGCCTCGCGCGCCGTGATGACGATGCCGGTCACCGAGCCGGATGTATGACGCAGCGGGACGGCCTGGGCGCGCACGTACACGATCGTGCCGTCACCGCGCCGGACGTCGAAGGTGCCCTCCCACACGCCGCCCTTGAGCACATGCTTGGCCAGCTCGACGGCGAGCGGGTGGTCCTTCTCCATGATGCCGAGCGACAGCACCTGCGAATCGCGCGTCGCCGACTTGCCCGGACGGCCGAACAGCTTCTCCGCGAACGGGTTCCAGTAGAGGAGGTTGCTGAAGCGGTCCGTCACGACGACGGCCATCTCAGCGTGGTCAAGCACGGACGCGGCGGCCAGATGCTCAGCCGATTCCTGTGACAGATCCCCCCAACGCTTCATCCGGAGACCACTCCTTGGGGAGGAATGCGCGTCAAGCGAACCACGGGCGCTCCTGCAACAGTCTTGACCGGAGGGGAGTGAGGGATCTCCCTGATGGGATTCAACCAAGCAGCAGCGGCCGCGTCAGTCCTTGGAGACAAAGACGTGCGCGGCGACATCGCGCGGAAGCTCCGCGGGAATGTTGTCACCGTCACTGTCACCTGTCACCCGCACACCGTCGTCGCTCGCCGCGAGCGTGACCTCGCGTCCGGGTTGTATCCCAACTTGCTTGAGTTTAAGCATCACAGCGGGATCGCTTTGCACTTGTTCGCTAATTCGTCGCACGACCACGGGTACTTCTCTCGCCCCAGCGAGGTCGGCCATCGAGATCAGCGCTTCGTCGACCCCTTCTGCGGCCTCGCGGGCCCCCAGCTCGGCCAGGCCGGGAATGGGGTTGCCGTGCGGGCAGGAGGTCGGGTTGTCGAGCAGCGCGACCAGGCGGGCCTCGACGGACTCGGACATCACGTGCTCCCAGCGGCACGCCTCGATGTGCAGCTCCTCCCACGGCAGCCCGATGATCTGGGTCAGCAGGCACTCCGCGAGCCGGTGCTTGCGCATCACGCGGGTGGCGAGCGTGCGGCCGAGGTCGGTCATCGACAGGTGCCGGTCGCCCTCGACCCGGACCAGCCCGTCGCGCTCCATGCGGGCCACGGTCTGGCTCACGGTCGGGCCACTCTGCTGAAGCCGCTCCGCGATGCGGGCGCGCAGAGGGACGATGCCCTCCTCCTCGAGTTCGTAGATCGTGCGGAGGTACATCTCCGTGGTGTCGATCAGGCCGTGTGCGGTCAAGGCTCCTCCCATCTGCATGCTACGCCGGTCGTCGCGGGGACTGAGCCCGTCCGCGGCGGGCACAGAAGTCACAGGGAACCCTATGGGGAGAACGACGAACGATGGCAACGGACGGCAACAACGGAGCCGCCAGGTTCCTTCCCGACCGCCTCGACCTCCGCTCGCTGCGCGAGGCGGCGGCCGGCTGTCAGGGCTGCGGCCTGTACCGCGACGCCACGCAGACCGTGTTCGGCGACGGCCCGCCGGAAGCGCGGTTCATGCTGGTCGGCGAGCAACCCGGCGACCAGGAGGACCGCAGGGGCCGGCCGTTCGTCGGGCCCGCCGGGCGCGTCCTGGACCAGGCTCTGGAGGAGGCGGGCATCGACCGGGGCGGCGTCTACGTGACGAACGCGGTCAAGCACTTCTCCTTCACGCTCAGGGGCAGACGGCGCATCCACCAGACTCCGACGGCCGCCGAGATCGACGCCTGCCAGCCGTGGCTCAACGCCGAGCTCGCGCTGGTCGAGCCGGAGGTCGTGGTGGTGCTCGGCGCGACGGCCGCGCGGGCGCTGCTCGGGCCGTCCTTCCGGGTGACGAGGCAGCGCGGCGAGCCGGTGCCGCTCGACACGCTCGACTCCCCGAGCGCCGGTGTCGCGCTGGCGGTGGCGACCATCCACCCGTCGGCCGTCCTGCGCGCACCCGACAGGGACGCGGCCTACGCCGGTTTCCTGGCCGACATGAGGGTGGCGGCCGCCCTGCCCGACGGCTCCCGGCGCGAACCGCCCGGCTAGCGTGCCCGGTAGTTCCTGAAGGCCGCCACCGACAGCCCGACGAAGATCACGACGATGGCGCACGCCAGCCCGCCGCCCACCCAGGCCGCCGTCAGCCCGAACGCCGCGGCGGTGGCCCCGGCCCGCAGGTCGCCGAGGCGCGGCCCGCCCGCCACGACCACCATGAACGCGCCCTGCAGCCGCCCGCGCATCTCGTCGGGCGCGTACAGCTGCAGGATCGACTGCCGCCACACGGACGAGATCACGTCGGCCGCGCCGCCGACCGCCATGAACGCCACGATCAGCCAGAGGTCGCGCGCGAGCCCGGCCGCGGCCACCGTGAGCCCCCACACGGCGATGATGACGACCAGGGCGAGCCCCTGTCTGCTGACCCGGCCGACCCAGCCGGAGAACAGCGCACCGGCGACGGACCCGATCGCCATGGCGGCGTTGAGCGGGCCGAGCACGACCATCGAGCCGCCGAACCGCTCGGCGGCCAGCTCGGGGAAGAGCGCCCTCGGCAGGGCGAAGACCATCGCGATGATGTCCACCACGAACGACATCAGCAGCACGGGGCTGCCGGCGATGAACCTGAGCCCCTCGAACACGGCGCGCGCCCCAGGACGGGTCACCTCTCCGAGGGGCGGGAGCGGCGGCAGCCGCAGGGCCGCGTACAGGCCGGCGGTGAACAGCAGCGCGTCGACGGCGTAGGCGGAGGCGTACCCGCCGTAGGCCAGCACGACGCCGCCGATCATCGGGCCGACGACCGCTCCCATGCTGAAGACCAGGGAGTTGAGCGCGTTGGCCGCCGGCACGACCTCCGGGTCGAGGATTCTGGGGATGATCGCGCCCCTGGTCGGGGAGGTGACCGCGAACCCGGCGGCGCCCAGCGCGACCGTGCCGAGCAGGACGTACACGTTGCGCAGTCCGAGCAGCGCCTGCAGCAGGATGAACAGGGTGCTCGCCCAGGAGACGGCCGAGCCCGCGAGGAGGAGCTTGCGCCGGTCCACCGCGTCGGCGACCGCACCTCCCCACAGGCCGAACAGCACGAGCGGGACGAAGTTGGCCATCCCGAGCAGGCCGACCCAGAGCGAGGAGTGCGTCAGCTCCCAGACCTGCTGGCTGACGGAGATGACGGTCACCGCGAGGCCGACGTGGGAGACGGCCTGGCCGATCCAGAGCCGGCGGTAGGCGGGGGTCGCGAGGGGCCGGATGTCTACCAGATGTCTCTTGACCAGCTCCCCGATTGCCACTTTAAGCACATTAAGGGGCAAGTCTCTCAACGATCCAACCGGGGTGGGCGCGACGGTAGCGGAGGCGGTCGTGCATCCGGTCGAGCTGTCCCTGCCAGAACTCCACCTCCGAGGGGACGACCCGGTACCCGCCCCAGAAGTCGGGCACCGGCGGATCCTCCGGCCAGCGCTCGGCCAGCTCGGCGTAGCGGGCGTCCAGCTCCTCTCTGGAGCGGACGATCGCCGACTGGCGCGACGCCCAGGCCCCGATGCGCGACCCGTACGGCCGGGAGGCGAAGTACGCGGCCGACTCCTCGTGCGGCAGCCGCGTCACCAGCCCCTCGACGCGCACCTGACGGCGGATCGGGTGCCAGGGGAACAGCAGCGAGGCGCGGCCGTTCTCGGCCAGGTCGCGGCCCTTGCGCGACTCGTAGTTGGTGTAAAAGACGAACCCGCGCTCGTCGTAGCCCTTCAGCAGGACGGTTCTGGCGCTCGGACGGCCTCCGGCGGAGGCGGTGGCCAGCACCATGGCGTTCGGCTCCGACAGGCCCGATTCGAGCGCGTCCTGGAACCAACGGGTGAACTGGGTGATGGGATCGGCGGCCAGATCGGATTCGAGCAGCGGCTCGCCCTCATATGTACGGCGTAGCCCCGCCAGCGAGGGCGGGCGCGAGGTGGCATCCACGAGACGGTATTGTGTCGCGCTTGGTGGCAGATCCCACACAACACTCCCTACCAGCAGCTTTTCGCCTTCCGGCGGGTCCGAAGACCGAGCACAAGCTAGCAGGGGGTTAAATTGACCCGCCGGTATCTCGACATCAAGGCATTGCCGGAACATGGCAAGAAAGGGAGGCGGCCGAGCATGTCCGACTTCAAACCCGGCCTCGAGGGCGTAGTGGCCTTCGAGACCGAGATCGCGGAACCGGACAAAGAAGGGGGCGCCCTTCGATACCGGGGCGTCGACATTGAGGAGCTGGTCGGCCGTGTCCCCTTCGGACACGTTTGGGGGCTGCTGGTTGACAACAAGTTCCAGCCGGGTCTCCCCCCGGCGGAGCCGTACCCCATCCCCGTCCACTCCGGTGACATCCGGGTAGATGTGCAGAGCGCGCTGGCCATGCTGGCTCCGGCCTACGGCTTCAAGGCTCTGCTCGACATCTCCGACGAGGAGGCACGCGACCAGCTCGCCCGCGCCTCCGTGATGGCCCTGTCCTTCGTGGCGCAGTCGGCGCGCGGGCTCGGCCTGCCGATGGTGCCGCAGAGCCGCGTGGACGAGGCCAAGACCATCGTCGAACGTTTCATGATCCGCTGGCGCGGCGAGCCCGACCCCAAGCACGTCAAGGCCATCGACGCCTACTGGACCTCCGCCGCCGAGCACGGCATGAACGCCTCGACGTTCACCGCCCGCGTCATCGCCTCCACCGGCGCCGACGTGGCCGCCGCGCTCTCGGGAGCCGTCGGCGCCATGTCGGGCCCGCTCCACGGCGGCGCTCCGGCCCGCGTGCTGCACATGATCGAGGGCGTCGAGCAGCTCGGCGACGCCAAGAAGTACGTCCAGGGTGAACTGGACAAGGGCAACAGGCTGATGGGCTTCGGCCACCGCGTCTACCGCGCCGAGGACCCGCGTGCGCGCGTCCTGCGCCGCACGGCCAAGGAGCTCGACGCGCCTCGTTACGAGGTCGCCGCCGCGCTGGAGCAGGCGGCGCTGGAGGAGCTGCACGCGCGCAAGCCCGACCGCGTGCTCGCGACCAACGTGGAGTACTGGGCGGCCGTCGTCCTCGACTTCGCCGAGGTTCCCTCGCACATGTTCACCTCCATGTTCACCTGCGCCAGGACGGCCGGCTGGGCCGCGCACATCCTGGAGCAGAAGCGCACGGGCAGGCTCGTCCGCCCCAGCGCCACCTACACCGGCCCGGCCTCGCGCCCACTCAGCGACGTGCCCGGTGCCTCCGAGGTCGTCGGCACCATCTGACCCCTCGCGCATGACGGCCCGGGTCTCAATGACGGACCCGGGCCGAGTCAGCTTTCGGGGCTCAGTACCCTGGTCGTGTGGCTGACATCGTGATTCCCGCTGACATCAAGCCCGCCGACGGCCGATTCGGCTGCGGGCCCTCGAAGGTTCGTACCGAGCAACTGGCCGCGCTCGCCGCCTCCGGCGCCGACGTGATGGGCACCTCCCACCGCCAGAAGCCGGTCAAGAACCTGGTCGGCCGCGTCCGCGCCGGGCTCGCCGACCTCTTCTCGCTGCCTGAGGGCTACCAGGTCGTGCTGGGCAACGGCGGCACCACCGCGTTCTGGGACATCGCCTCCTTCGGGCTCATCCGTGAGAAGTCGCAGCACCTGTCGTTCGGCGAGTTCTCCTCCAAGTTCGCCACGGTCGCCAAGAAGGCGCCGTGGCTGGCCGACCCCTCGGTGATCAAGTCCGAGGTCGGCACGTACCCCGAGGCCGTGGCCGAGGAGGGCGTCGACGTCTACGCGCTCACCCACAACGAGACCTCCACCGGCGTCGCCATGCCGATCAAGCGGGTCGGCTCCGGCGACTCGCTGGTGCTGGTCGACGCCACGTCCGGCGCGGGCGGGCTGCCTGTCTCCATCGAGGAGACGGACGTCTACTACTTCGCCCCGCAGAAGAGCTTCGCCTCCGACGGCGGGCTGTGGATCGCGATCATGTCGCCGCGGGCCCTGGCCAGGGTCGAGGAGATCGCCGCCACCGACCGGTTCGTACCGGAGTTCTTCAGCCTGCCGGTCGCCATCGACAACTCCGCCAAGGACCAGACCTACAACACGCCCGCCGTGGCCACGCTCTTCCTGCTGGCCGACCAGCTCGACTGGATGAACGGCAACGGCGGCCTGGCCTGGACCACGTCCCGCACCACCGACTCGTCCCAGCGCCTCTACACCTGGGCGGAGAAGTCCTCCTACGCCACGCCGTTCGCCGCGCCCGAGTACCGCTCGCAGGTGGTCGGCACGATCGACTTCTCCGACGACGTCGACGCGGCCGCGGTGGCGAAGGTCCTGCGCGCCAACGGCATCGTCGACACCGAGCCGTACCGCAAGCTGGGCCGCAACCAGCTGCGCATCGCGATGTTCCCGGCGATCGAGCCGTCCGACGTCGAGGCGCTGACGGTCTGCGTCGACTACGTGGTCGAGCGCCTCTGACCCGTCCTTCGTGACAGCTCGTCGAGGAGTGCCAGCGCGTCGGCCTCCTCGACGGCGTGGGCGAAGCGCGCCAGCACCGGCAGCCTGTCGGCGCTGGCGGCCAGCGCCTCCAGCATGAGCTGGGCGACGTGCTCGTCTCTCGACCTGACCGTGGAGTAGCGGAAGGCGTTACGGTACGGGGTGCGGGCGAGCAGGCCCTTCTTCACCAGCCGCTCGGCGACCGTCTGCACGGTGGTGTAGGCGAGGTCGCGGTCCTCGTTGAGCTTGGCCAGGAGTTCTCTGACGCGCAGCGGCTCGCCCGCGTCCCACAGCACGCCCATGATCGCGCTTTCCAGGGAACCCAGGTTCGCCAACGGACCGACCTCTCGGCTCGACGAGTAGTAAGTATTCTTGCCCGAAAGGCCGCCGCCCGGCCAGGGGATTTCTCCGCCACCATCGGCCGGCCGTGTGCCGATCACCCGGGGGCGGTCAGCCGGCCGTGAGTCCGAGGCAGGGCGGCCAGGCTCCGTTCACCAGGACGTCGCCGCGGCCGGGTTGAGTGAGCCAGGAGACCCCGCGGCCGGGCCGAGCAAGCCGGGAGCCGCCGCCAGGCCGAGCAAGCCGGGAAGCCGGACGCGCCGCCGGGGTTGATCCGTTTCCGTAGACTTGCCGGGAAAACGTACACGATAAGGAGTAGCCCGCTTTTGTCCGCCATCTCCGGAACGGATTCCCCCCGCCCCAAGGGCCTCGGCTACCTGATGTTCGCCAGCCGCTGGCTCCAGGTCCCGCTCTACCTGGGCCTGATCGTGGCGCAGGCGGTGTACGTGTGGCAGTTCATGGTGGAACTCTGGCACCTGATCTCCGCCGTGTTCCTCCATCCGGAGACCGCGCAGGCGACCGGCTCCTCGCCGGAGGTCGTCGTCATGCTCACGGTGCTGGCGCTGATCGACGTCGTGATGATCTCCAACCTGCTCATCATGGTGATCATCGGCGGCTACGAGACGTTCGTCTCCCGCATCAACCTCAACAACCACCCCGACGAGCCGGAGTGGCTCTCACACGTCAACGCGAACGTCCTCAAGGTCAAACTGGCGACGGCCATCATCGGCATCTCCTCGGTCCACCTGCTGCAGACCTTCATCAAGGCCAAGGACATCCCCAACGACAAGATCATGTGGCAGACCGTGATCCACCTGGCCTTCGTCGTCTCCGCCATCGGCCTCGCCCACATCGACCGCCTGCTGTCCGCCTCCCCCGCCGAACGCGTCCACGCCGACCAGGCCCCGCCGCCCGACCACCACGCCGCCCAGCGCACCACAGCGAACTGACCGTCTCCGGGCGTGCGGGGAGGGCGAGGCGTCCGCCTGCGGTCGGGTGAGACGCGCGCCGAGGGCGGGACGTCAGAGCGTCGCGACGGGCTTGCGGCGCAGGACCCAGGCGGAGATGACGCCGCCGATCAGGCCGAACAGGTGGCCCTGCCAGGAGATGCCCTGCTGGTTGGGCAGCAGGCCCCACAGGATCGAGTAGTACGCGATCGCGACACCGATGCCGATGACGATGTCCAGGGGGCGGCGGTCGAACAGGCCGCGGGCCAGGACGTAGCCGAAGTAGCCGAAGACCAGGCCGCTGGCTCCGACCGTGATGACGCCGGGGCTGGTGAGCCAGGTGCCCAGGCCGCCGATCAGGATGATCAGGAGGCTGGCCGAGAGGAACCTGCCGATGCCGCGCAGGGCCGCCAGGAAGCCGAGGATGAACAGCGGCAGCGAGTTGGCCATCAGATGGCCGAAACCGACGTGCAGGAACGGCGCGAAGAGGATGCCCGGCAGGCCGTCGGGGTCGAGGCCCACGATGCCGAACTCCCTATCGAGGGAGCCGTTGAGCACGTAGTCGAAGATCTCGACGATCCACATGGTGGCCACGACCGCGACCATGATGAGCAGGGCGCTCAACGCCCCCGACAGGAGGGTGCCGGCGTTGCGCTTGGCCGACTCGAACGCGGACCTCGAATAGTCGCTCATGCGCCCCTCCTGCTAGAAGTCTTCCCCTTTACCGTACGTAGGAAGGGTTATGCGTGCGCTAAGAATGTTCACCCGCGCAGCCGGTGCCGCGAGAGGCGGCCTGAGCGGACTTCAGAGCCCTCCGCAACGGCCGGCGAACGGGCATCCTCCCGCGAACGGTGAGGAGCGCCCCACGCGGGCGGGGGCGCTCCTGTGACCGTCCGGGCGGGGTTACTCGCCCTTCCACTGAGGGGCGCGCTTCTCGGCGAAGGCCGCCGCGCCCTCCATCGCGTCCTTCGAGCCGAAGACCGGGTGGATGATCGGCCCCTGCCGCTTGAACATCTCGTCCAGCGGCCAGTCCTGCGACTCGATGATGACCTTCTTGGTGGCGGCCAGCGCCAGCGGGGCGTTGGCGCTGATCTTGCGGGCGAGTTCCAGCGCGCCCTCCAGCGCCTGCCCCGGTTCGGTGATCCGGTTGACCAGCCCCAGTTCGTACAGGCGCGACGCCGGGTAGTGGTCGCCGGTCAGGGCGATCTCCATGGCGACGTGGTACGGGATCCGGCGCGGCAGCCGCATGATGCCGCCCGCCCCCGCCACCAGCCCGCGCCTGGGCTCAGGCAGGCCGAACTTCGCCTCCGTGGACGCCACGACGAGGTCGCATGACAGCGCCAGTTCGAAGCCGCCCGCGAGCGCGTACCCTTCGACGGCCGCCACGAGCGGCTTCTTGGGCGGCGCCTCGGCGAGGCCGCCGAAGCCGCGCCCCTCGACCACCGGGAGGTCGCCGGACAGGAACCCTTTGAGGTCCATCCCCGCGCAGAAGGTGCCGCCCGCGCCGGTCAGGACGTACGCGGAAATTTCCGGACGGGCGTCCAGCGTGTCGAGGGCCTCCGCGATCCCCCGGGCCACCGCCCCGTTCACCGCGTTGCGCGCGGCGGGACGGTTGATCGTGATCACGGCGACGCCGCTGGACTCCTCGACGAGCACTTCGTCAGACACGGGACCTCACTTGGGCTGGAAGCGGATACCACCGTCGAACCGGACGACCTCGGCGTTCATGTAGTCGTTCTCGATCAGCGACCGCACCAGGTGCGCGAACTCGTCAGCGCGCCCCATCCGCTTCGGGAACACCACCGGCGCCACCAGCTTGGCCTTGAACTCCTCGGCGTTGGGCGCGAAGCCGTAGATCGGCGTATCGATGATCCCGGGGCAGATCGTGTTCACCCGCACGCCGATCGCCGCCAGGTCACGCGCCGCGGGGACGGTCATGCCCACGATGCCGCCCTTGGACGCGGAGTAGGCGAGCTGCCCGGTCTGCCCTTCCAGCGCCGCGACGGACGCGGTGTTGACCACCACGCCGCGCTGCCCGTCGGCGTCGACCGGCTCGGTCTTGGCGATGGCCGCCGCGCCGATACGCATGAGGTTGAACGTGCCGACCAGGTTGACCTCGATGACCTTGCGGTAGCTGGCGAGGTTGTGGGGCTCGCCCTCACGGTTGACCGTGCGCTCGGCCCAGCCGATGCCCGCGCTGTTCACCACGACGCGCAGCGGCTTGCCGGTGGCCACGGCCGCGTCGACGGCGGCCTGCACCTGCTCGTCGTCGGACACGTCCGTCTTGGCGAAGACGCCGCCCAGCTCGTCGGCGACGGCCTTGCCGCGTTCCTCGTTGAGGTCGGCGATGACGACGGTGGCGCCCTGCCGGGCGAGCTCGCGGGCGGTGGCCTCGCCGAGGCCGCTGGCGCCACCTGAAATGATTGCTGCGGATCCGTTCACGTCCATATCCCGGACCCTAACCCGCCTACCGAATGAAGTTCTACTCGGGGCCGGTTAAATCTCACCCACGGCGCTGTCGACGTCGCTGTACACCTTGATCCGCCGGTCGAGCCCGGTGGTGCGCAGGATCCGCGCCACCGGGGCCTGGGGGCCCGCCAGCGACACCCCGCCGCCCTCGCCGGTGGCCAGCCGCCACGCCTCGATCAGCACGGACAACCCGCTGGAGTCCATGAACGAGAGCTGCTGGAGGTCGAGGACGAGCCTGGCGCCGTCCTGCTTGATCGCGTCGCGCACCTCGTCGCGCAGGAATGGTGCGGTGAACAGGTCAAGTTCGCCCTCCACGGCCACCACCACGGCATCACCCATCGCGTGTCGCGCAAGCCGCAGCTTCATTCGGCCCCTCCTCGATGAGCCACTGTACTTCGACATCCTCTGATACCGAGCATGCGGAGACCATGATCAGTCGTATGCGGAAGGACGGTACGGAACCCGGCGTGCGCCGGCCGTCCGTCGCGGTCAGCCCGCAGAAGGCCGCCGCCCGCCGGACGGCGATCGCACCGGCACCGCCAGCCGCGCTGTCCGCCCTGGTGGGGGTGGGTGATGGGTGGTCAACAACATCGCTGTCACGCGGCTGGGCATCGTCTTCCTCGTCGTCCCGGGGGGCACCACGCTGGAGGTGCTCACCAGACCTACCCGCGAGGCACGCGGATACAACGCTGGAGACCAGATTGCGGGAAAGCGCCGCCATGCAGGTCCGAGGAGAGGCTATGGCGGCGCCGGTGGGCCGGCCGTCAGCGGGCCTCGGCGCCCCGGTCCAGCGGCGGAGGCCGGGCTGCGCGAGGTCGGGCACACCTAGCGCGCGGGAATGGCGAAGCCGTACGGGAGCTCCAGGCGGTGGGCGGCGAGCAGGGCGGAGTCGGCGAGCAACTCGCCGGTGTGCCCGTCGGCCGCGATCACGCCGTCGGACAGGATCAGCGAGCGCTCGCAGAGCTCCAGCGCGTACGGCAGGTCGTGGGTGACCATGAGCACGGTCACGTCCAGCGAGCGCAGGATCTCGGCCAGCTCCCTGCGTGCGGCCGGGTCGAGGTTGGACGATGGCTCGTCCAGCACCAGGATCTCCGGCTGCATGGCGAGCACGGTCGCCACGGCCACCCGGCGGCGCTGGCCGAACGACAGGTGGTGCGGGGGCCGGTCGGCGGCGTGCAGCATGCCGACGCGCTCCAGCGCGTCCTTGACGACCCGGTCCAGCTCCTCGCCCGTGACGCCGGCGTTGGCGGGCCCGAAGGCCACGTCGTCGCGGACGGTGGGCATGAAGAGCTGGTCGTCGGGGTCCTGGAAGACCAGCCCGACGCGCTGCCTGATCTCCTTGAGGGTGTCCTTGCGCACCGGCGTGCCCGCGACGGTCACGGTGCCGTGCCCGGCGCTGAGGATGCCGTTGAGGTGCATGACCAGCGTGGTCTTGCCCGCGCCGTTCGGCCCGAGCAGCGCGACGCGCTCGCCCCTGGTGATCGTGAGGTCCACGCCGAACAGGGCCTGGGTCCCGTCGGGGTAGGCGTAGGCGAGCCGGCTGACTTCGAGAGAGTTCACAACGACAGTCCTAGTACGGCGAGAGCCACGGCCGGCAGGGCGAGCGCGATAGCCCATTGCCCCACCGATGCCGAAATTTCCTGCATTATCGGCATCCGCCCCGCATAGCCTCGGCTGAGCATCGCCAGATGCACTCTCTCACCCCGCTCGTACGAGCGGATGAACAGGGCCCCGGCAGAGCGTGCGATCACCGGGATGTGGCGGAAGTTCCGCGCCTCGAACCCCCGGGACTCCCTGGCGATCCGCATCCGCCGCATCTCGTCCACGATCACGTCCAGGTAGCGCAGCATGAACGTGGCGATCTGCACCAGCAGCGTGGGCACCCGCAGCCGCTGCGCGCCCACCAGGATCACCCGGGGCTCGGTCGTGGCCGCGAGCAGGATGGACGCCACCACCCCGAGCGTGGCCTTGGCCAGGATGTTCCACCCGGCCCACAGGCCGGGCACGCTCAGCGAGAGGCCGAGGACGCTGGTGCGCTCCCCCAGCCCGATGACCGGGATGAGGAAGGCGAACAACACGAACGGCAGCTCGATCACCATCCGCCGCAGGACGAACGCGGGCGGCACCCGGGCCGCCCCCGCGACGACCGCCAGCATGACCGCGTACAGCCCGAACGCCCAGAAGTTCTCGCGCGGCGTGGCCACCACCACGATCGCGAAGGTGATGACGGCCAGCAGCTTGCACTGCGGCGGCAGCCGGTGCACGACCGAGTCGCCGGGCCGGTAGAGCTGGTGGTGGTGCCCCGCTCCCATCGGGCTAGGCCCTGACCTTCCTGCGGTTGCGCGCCGCGTAGGCCACGACCCCGGCGAGGAGCAGGGTCAGCCCGACGCCGATGACGCCGGCGATGCCCACGGGGATCCCGCCCGCGGCGCCGTAGTCGCCGAGCGCCCACGATCCGAGCGCGTGGTCGGTCGCCTTGTGCAGGAAGCCCTTGCTCTCGGCGACGGCCTCCAGCCCGTCGGGGCTGGAAGAGGCGAAGAACGACACGACCCCGGCCAGCACCAGCGTCAGCCCGACGCCGCCGAGCAGGAACGGCCTGAGCCCGCCCGAGGCGGGAGCCGGCCGCTCCTCGGCGCCCACGGTGACCGTGGTGCCCCCGGCTTCGCGCAGTTCCAGCGGCTTGGCCAGGCCGCGGGCGCCGTAGACGAGGTCGGGCCTGACGGCCAGCACCGCACCCACGGTCAGCGCCGTGATCACGCCCTCGCCGACGCCGATCAGGACGTGCACGCCGCCCATCGCGGCGGCCACGGTGCCCACCGCGATCGGCGAGGTGCCGCCGATCCAGAACAGCAGCGTGAACACCAGCGCCGCGGCCGGCACGGAGATCAGCGCCGCCAGGAACGCGGCCGCGGTGACTGCGCCCTTGCCCCGCGCGACCCTGCTGACCAGCCGGAACACACCCCAGCCGACCAGGACGGTGACGATGCCCATGATCGTGACGTTGATGCCGAGCGCGGTCAGCCCGCCGTCGGCGAAGAAGACGCCTTGGACGAGGAGGACCACCGCCATGCACAGCACCCCTGTATAGGGCCCGACGAGTATCGCGGCCAGCGCGCCCCCGAGCAGGTGTCCGCTGGTGCCCGCGGCGACGGGGAAGTTCAGCATCTGGACGGCGAAGATGAACGCGGCGACGAGCCCGGCCATGGGCGCGGTTCTGTCGTCGAGTTCCCGCCGCGCGCCGCGGAGGCAGACCGCGACCCCGGCAGCCGCGACGACCCCAGCGGAAACGGACACGGCTACATTGAAGAAGCCATCAGGTACGTGCACGACCAATCCTCCACTAGGCACGGCAACGCGCCCATTTTAGGACATGGACTTGCACCTGCACATAGGTGGCAATTAACGAAGGATCGCGCCAGGCAACAAGGCGGCCCGCCGACCGCGGCGACGAGCAGGCCGCGGCTAGCGGAGCACTCTGCTGAGCAGGCCGCGCGGGGTCAGCGTACGGACGACCGTGCTCAGCCGCCCCTTGCCGGACGTCGCGTACGGACGCACGGTCCGCACCATCCACCACCTGCGCCACCAGCTGCGCGGCGGCGCGACGGCCCTGGCATCGGTCTCGATCCTGAACCGTGCGGGCGGGCCGCCCAGGTGCAGTTCCAGGTAGGCGTCCCAGGTGCCGGGCGAGAGCCGCCCGAGCGCGGGCCTGGCGACGAAGCCGCCACCGGGCAGCGCGAGGACCCGCTCGGCCCGCTCGCGGCCGGTGTGCCGCTCGCGCCAGACCAGCCTGCGCGTGGCCGACGCCGGCGGGAACGTCCCGATGACGGTGATCTCGCCGTCGATGACCAGCTTGCGGCCGAGCGTCCACCTGGTCCTGGTGAGCCGGGCGGTGCCGGGCACCGCGAGCACGTGCCCGCCGACGTCCACGCTGAGGTTGCCGTTCTCCCTGGTGAAGTACGGCAGGATCGCCACGCCGCGGATCAGCCGGGGCGCGGGCAGCGAGGCGTCGGCGTCGCGGTCGGCCCCGAGCCTGCCGTGCCTGACGACGCCCTCCATCTCGACGGCGACCCGCAGGTCCCAGACCCCGGAGGGCAGCGCGCCGGCGGGCACCTTGGCGGTGAAGCGGGCCCCGTCGCGCTCGGCGGGGACGACGAGCGGCTCCCCCACGCCGTGCCGGGCCCCGACCACGACGGACACCCGGTCGCGCCCGCTCATCCCCGCCAGCCCGGCCGTGCCGGACACCACCAGCCGGTCACCCTCCCAGCGCAGCCCGGTGATCCGGCGCTGGACGGCGGCGCCCGCGATCCGGGCGAGCCGCACCAGGCGGTCGACGTCGTCGAGCGAGGCGAGCCGCTGCGCGTCCATGCTGCTCAGCCGCTCGCGGACGCCGGGCGTCAGCCACTCGTCGCACAGCGCGGCCACCTCCTGCGCGATCTCCTTGCGCCGGACATCGTCGGCTGCCAGGAACGACTCGCCGAGATGGGCGAACACATCGAGCTTGAAGTGCCTGCTCAGCAGGTGGTCGCGGAGCGGCCCCGGCGGGATGTGCTCGGCCATGAGCCGGATCGGCCCTCTGATCATCGTCATCCAGCCGATCGGGTCGCGGCTTTCCGGCCGCTGCATGATGCTGCTGCCGTCGGGCCTGGAGACCAGGTGGTAGCAGTCGTGGTCGGCGACGACCGAGATGCCCTGCGCGTGGCAGTAGGCGTGGACGGTGAACAGGATGTCCTCGCCGACGAGCATGCCTTCGCCGAACCTGATGTCGTGCCGTTCGAGCATCTCCCTGCGGAACAGCTTGAAGCAGCTCAAGCTGTTGTAGACGGGGCTGTCGGTGAGCCCGGCGCGTTCCAGGTTGCGCTGGAACATCGAGGCGGGGGCGCGCCTGCCGTGCCCGACGACCTTGCCGAGGACGATGTCGGAGCCGTTCCTGTCGGCCGCGGCCACCATCCGCTCCAGCGCCTCGGGGCCGAGGTAGTCGTCGGCGTCGCAGAAGAACACGTACCGCCCGGTGGCGTGCTCGATGCCGACGTTGCGCGGACGTCCGGCGCCGCCCGAGGGCTCCTGGTGGATGACCTTGATCCGGTTGCGATGGTAGCTGGCGTAGAGGTCGAGCAGTTCGGCGCTGCCGTCGGTCGAACCGTCGTCGACGACGACGATCTCCTTCTTCACCCGTTGGACGAGCGCGGCGGTCAGGCATCTGTCGAGGTACGGCCGGCAGTTGTGAACCGGGATCACGACGCTGACGTCAACCGCATCGTCGTCGCCGCCCGTTGTCGTCGTCACCACAGCCGCGCCCCTCAACCGTCACGTTCCGCTGCCATTCGATTTCAGTATGTGACCTCGGGCGCGCCCTGCGCGGCCGATCCGTCGTCTTCGCACCGGCCCATTTCCCGTCCCCACACAAACTCCGGCATTCTTCGAAAGTGCTGGTAAATCCAGCCACCATCTACAATTTGTCACCGTCGAATCGCATTCGGTAAGGCTCTTTTCCGCCGCGGTGGAGATAACCCGCCCCGCGGGATCAGTGGACTCCCCCCGTGCCCCGCAGGTGATCCGGACGTGAGGGCCGCGCGTCTACACTCAGGCAACCTTGACCGGGAGAGGTGGCGGGGATGAGCGCTGGAATTCGCGGTGCAGAGGTTCGCGGGCGGGACGTGCCGGAGTCGGCCGTCCACGTCGCCGAGCTCATCGTCTCCTCAGCGCGGCTGAGAGAGCTCCACGAGTGTTCGGCCCTGCTGCGCCGCACGCGGTTGCGGGCGGGGGAGATCGTGGACGAGGCGCGGGCGATGCTCGCCGAGGCCGAGCGCCAGGGCGACCCCGAGCGGATCGTCGCGCTCGACGCGCAACTCGGGGAGGCGCGGCAGGCGTACTACAAGGTGTTCAACGCCTACCTGACGATCTGCCGCCGCATCAACGAGGAGCGGCAGGCCATCCTCCGGACCCAGACGGAGCAGGGTCGGCGGACAGGCTTGTCAGGAGCGGCCTGACGAGCTATTGTCAGGTCATGCCTGACTGGGAAGACAAACTCCGCTGCTCGTTCTGCCACAAGAAGAGCTCGGAGGTGCAGAAGCTGATCGCCGGACCGGGTGTGCACATCTGCGACGAATGCGTCGGCCTGTGCCGCGAGATCCTGGAGCAGGAGAAGCTCGCCTCGTCCACCGAACCCCGCCTGCCCATGTGGGAGACCATGACGGACGAGCAGATCCTGGAGCACCTGCCCAAGATCGCCGCCGTGCAGGCGCAGATCGACGACAACCTGCACGACTGGGTGCGGCACCTGCGCACCAGGAACGTGAGCTGGGAGCGCATCGGCGCCTCGCTCGGCATGACCAGGCAGTCGGCCTGGGAACGTTTCAAGGAGCACCCCGTCAACTGACCGCCCGCAGCCGATGAACGGGGTCCGGCTCCCCGGCTGCCGCTCGGGGGGCTGGAGCGGCCTCGATAGCATCCGTTCATGCTGCGCTGCGCCGTACTGGACGACTACCAAGGCGTCGCCCTGGACCTGGCCGACTGGTCGGCGGTTCGGGCGACTAGCTTCACCGAGCACTTCACCACCCAGGACGACCTCGTCCAGGCGATCCACGACCACGAGATCGTCGCCGTCATGCGTGAGCGGACCCCGTTCCCCGCTGACCTGTTCGCCAGGCTCCCCAACCTCCGGCTGCTCGTCACGTCGGGCATGCGCAACGCCGCCATCGACCTGGGCGCGGCGCGCGAGCACGGCGTCACGGTCTGCGGCACGGCCAGCAGCTCCACCCCGCCGACCGAGCTGGCCTGGGCCCTGATCCTCGGCCTGGCCCGCCACCTGGTGACGGAGTCCACCGCGATGCGCCAGAACGGCCCCTGGCAGCAGACCATCGGCCTGGACCTGTGCGGCAACACCCTCGGCCTGCTCGGCCTGGGCAAGATCGGCTCCCAGATGGCCGAGATCGGCCGCGCCTTCGGCATGGACGTCGTCGCCTGGAGCCGGAACCTGACGAAGGACCGCACCGACCTGCTGGGCATCCGGCACGCGCCCACCTTGGAGGCGCTGCTCGCCGAGTCGGACATCGTCTCGGTCCACCTGGTGCTGGGCGAGCGCAGCCGCGGCTTGATCGGCGAGCGGGAGCTGTCGCTCATGCGCCACACCGCGCACCTGATCAACACGTCCAGGGCGGCGATCGTCGACCAGGCCGCGCTGATCGAGGCGCTCCGGACGGGCGTCATCGCGGGCGCCGGGCTGGACGTCTTCGACTCGGAGCCCCTGCCGCCGGACCATCCGCTGCGGACGCTGCCCAACGTCCTGGCGACACCGCACCTCGGCTACGTCACCCACGCGAACTACCGGACGTACTACCAGGAAGCGGTCGAGGACATCCAGGCCTTCCTCGCCGGGACGCCCATCCGCGCCCTCACCTGACCCCTCTCACCCGCCCTTCGCCCGCGCGCGGAAGGCGGCCGTCTTGACGCGGTTCTGGCAGGCGGTCGAGCAGAAGCGGCGGGCGCCGTTGCGGGAGACGTCCACGTAGACGCGGTCGCAGTGCGGCGCCGTGCAGACGCCGAGCCGGTCGGCGAACTCGCCGCCCAGGACGATCGCCAGGCCGGTGGCGCAGCTCGCCGCCCAGTCGCCGGACATCGTGCCGCCCGTGCCGTGGAAGTGCAGGTGCCACGGCTCGCCACCGTGCCGCGAGAGCATCGGACGGGCGCGCGACTCGTCCAGGAGGCGGTTGACCTGGTGGGCCGCCGCGTCGAGGTCCGCCGAGGCGACGGCCTCGAAGACGACGCGCAGGTGCGCGGCGAGGTCGGCCAGCTCGGCGGCCTCCGCCCCGGTGACCTCGCGGTGCTCTGGATAGCCGGCGCGAAGGCCCTGCGCGGCGGCGGTGACGAGGTCCTGCGGCCGTGGGAAGGCGCGGCCTCGCCGCTCGCCGGGGGTGAGCTCGTTGACCAGGCCCACCGCCACCCTGACGACGCCGTCCGTGTGACTGTTGAAATCCAATTGACCAGTTACGCCCTTGTGCTCTAGCTTGTGACTGACGAAAGCATAGACGACGGTCACAAGGAGATGGTTGTGCTCACCCACGATGCCGCACAGGAGTGGATCGCGCGATGGGACCGGCAGCAGGAGGGCTACCTACCCGACCGGGAGGAGCGCTTCACCGCGCTGATCGACGCCGTCGAGGCGCTGGACCGTCCCGACCCGCTGGTCATCGACCTCGGCTGCGGGCCCGGATCGCTCTCCGCCCGGCTCCTGGAGCGGCTGCCCGAGGCCACCGTGATCCCGGTCGACGCCGACCCGCTGCTCATCGGGCTCGGCCAGGCCGCCTACCCGCGGCTCGACTTCGTCTCCGCCGACCTGCGCACGCCCGGCTGGACGAAGGCGCTGGGCCTGGAGCGTCCCGCTGACGCCGCGGTGAGCACCACCGCGCTGCACTGGATCTCCGAGCCGGACCTCAAGGTCGTGTACGCGGAGGTGGCCACGGTGCTGCGCCCCGGCGGGCTGCTGCTCAACGGCGACCACCTCGACAGCGACCAGACCACGCCGGTCCTCGCCCGCCTCGAACGCGCCCTGCACGCGCGCGAGACCGAGCGGGTGTTCGCCGGAAGCCCACCGGAGGACTGGCGGCAGTGGTGGGACGCCATCACCGCCGACCCCGACTTCGCCGAGCTCGACGCCGCCCGCACCACGGCGGGCGCCGACCACCACGGCTCGGAGTCGAACCTACTGTCCATGCACGTCAACGCGCTGCGCGAGGCCGGCTTCAGCGAGGTCGGCACCCTCTGGCAGCACGGCAACAACCGCCTGCTCTGCGCCGTCCGTTAGCAGCCTGCGGCGGGACCCGCCGATCCCGGTCAGGTGTAGTAGCCCTCCACCGGGACGCGGGCCTCGTCGAACAGCGCCGGGCCCTCCTGGCGGACCGCGCCGTGGGCGGCGGGCGGCTTGAGCGTGCCGAGCTGCTCCGTGGAGAGCGCGAACACGACCCGTCCCAGGCCGGACCGTTCGATGGCGCCCGTGCACATGCCGCAGGGCTGGCAGCTCGTGTACATGGTGGTGGCGGCGGCGGTGGCGGGGTCGAGCTCCTTGGCCGCCCACCTGGCCAGTTTCAGCTCCGGATGGGCGGTGATGTCGGCGTCCGAGAGGGTGGTGTTGTGGTCTTCCGCGAGGACGTCGCCGCCGGGGCCGACCAGCAGCGAGCCGAACGGCGGATTCCCGCCCTCCCGCGCCGTGGCGGCGAGCTCGACGGCTCGTCGGAGGAAGGTCTCGTCGTCCGGTGTCATGACTGCTCCGTTCATGGCTGATGGGCGGAAAGGTCCCAGCGGGCGGCCAGGGTGGCGAGCGCCTGCCACGCCACCTCCGGATGGTGCGTCTCGCGCGGGTCGTCGCCGAAGGGGTCGAGGAGGACGGTGTCGGAGCCGAGCAGGCGGAGCTGTTCGAGGTCGTCCAGGACCTGATCGATCGAGCCGACACCGGCGCGCCGCCCCGGGTCGTCGATCGGCGCGTCCGTCAGGCGCAGCATGATGCGCGGGGTGAACCCGGGCACCGGACGCCCCAGCTCGTCGGCGACGACCTTCAGCCGTTCCGCCTTCTCGCGCAGCCAGGGCATGGTGGCCCGCAGCGGATGCCACGCGTCGCCGAGCCGGACGGCCCGGCGCAGCCCGGCGTCGCTGTTGCCGCCGATCCAGATCGGGATGCGTCCGCACCGGTAGTCGTCGTCGTTCTCCCAGGCGGTGCGGACGTCGCGCAGGTAGTCGTCCGTCAGCTTCCCGCGCCGCTGGAACGGGACGCCGAGCGCGTCGAACTCCTGCCGCGCCCAGCCCACGCCCACGCCCAGGACCAGCCGTCCCCCGCTGAGCTGCTGCAGGTTGGCGGCCATGCGGGCGACGAGCAGCGGATGCCGGTACGGCATGATGAGCACCGTCGTCCCGAGCTGGACCCGTTCGGTGATCCCGGCCAGCCAGGACAGCGTGGTGAACGGATCATAGAACGGCGCCGGGTACTGCGCGGCGACGTCCGGCGTGATCACGACGTGGTCGGAGACCATCAGCATGTCGTAGCCGAGAGCCTCGACCGTGCGCGCCCATCGGCGCAGCACGTCCGGGCCGGTACCGGGTCCGAAATTCGGGACATTAACCCCTATACGCACCGGATAAGGCTATCGAGCCGCCGCCTGGGACTGGAAGAGACTATTCCTGGCCTATGTCCGGATTGGCCGTTAATCTACCGGTATCTTGGCCCGGTGACCGAGAGTCTTGACGCCACCGACTGGTCGATCCTCGCCGAACTCCAGCGGGACGGCCGTGTCCCCCTCACCGAGCTCGGACGGCGTGTGAACCTCAGCGCGTCAGCGACGACCGAGCGGGTCAAACGGCTGGAGAGCACGGGCGTCATCACCGGCTACCGGGCCGACGTCGACCTGACGAAGGTGGGCTACGCGGTGCTGGCGGTGGTACGCCTCAAGTACCCGGGAAACCAGCACCAGCCCCTGCACCGCCTGCTCGGCGAACGCCAGGAGATCCTGGAGTGCCTGCGGACGACCGGCGACGACTGCTACACGCTGAAGGTGGCCGCGACCTCCATGGCCCACCTGGAGCAGCTCGTGGACGAACTCGCCCAGTTCGGCAGCACCACCACCAACCTCGTCTACAGCCACCCGCTCCCCTACCGCGGCCCTCAGCCCCCCGCCTGACCCCGGCCAGACTTACCCGCCGAGGAATCTCGGCGGTGCGGCGGGCAGTCCAGGCGTCTCCCACGTCGCGGGAGGCGTGAAATCGCACCAGCTGCCGTCAAACGGAAAGCGGCCGGCCTCGATCCTGCGCCCCACCCGCTCCCCTTCGGCCCGGATCTCCGACGCCTCCTCCGAGGTCCAGTAGGCGGGATGGCCGACCTTGGCGGCGAAGGACTCCTCGTCCTTCCAGCGCCACTCCCCGTTCGGCTCGACGACGATGTCGAGTTCGTGGTCGACGACGTCGATGTCGTCCCCTCGCGAACGGCGCCGCTCCAGGTTCACGTACCAGCCCTCGAAGTCCAGCTCCGTGGAGAAGAGCCACCACACGGCGTGAGCGGCTCCGGCCGGCTGGTAGACGAGGTTGCTGGGTGGCCGCCATTCGCCCACCCTCAGCGGATACCCCTCCGCGGGGCGCTTCTCGGGAAGGACGTCGCGAAGGTGCCCGCCGTCCGGGAGAACCGCCTCCCAGATGGGCGCACCGGCCACCAGCCACAGAAGCGTCCCTTCCGGAGTGCGCTGGACGACCCGCGCCGGGCTGGCCACGCTGAGGTGCCCGCCGAGATAGAGGGCCATCGTCAGAGTCTGCATGCACATGATCGTCCCAGTACGACGGCGCAGAATCTCGCCTTCGAGCGTGTTCAGAGGAGGCCGGCGTCGCGGACCTTCATGGCGACGTGGACGCGGTTGTCGGTGCCCAGCTTGGCGAAGATGCGGGTGACGTTCGCCTTCACGGTGGCGACACTCATGTAGAGCCGTTCGGCGATCTCGGCGTTCGAACTGCCCCTGGCCACCTCGATCGCGACCTCGCGCTCGCGTTCGGTGAGCCTCGCCAGCTCCCGCTGCGCCTCCGGGCGCCGCGGATCGTGCCTGCCGGTGGCCGCGGCGATCACCTGGCTGGCGACGCTCGGCGACAGCACCGGCTCGCCGTTCGCGACCGCGCGGACCGCCTCGATCATCTTCGGTGGCGGCGTGTCCTTCAGCAGGAAGCCGGCGGCGCCGAGCTGCAACGCCCGGAGCACCATGTCGTCGGCGTCGAAGGTGGTGAGGACGAGGATCCGGGGAGGGTCCGGCTGGGCCAGCAGCAGCTCGGTGGTGGTCAGCCCGTCCTGGACGGGCATCCGGATGTCCATCAGCACGACGTCGGGCCTGAGGTCGCGGACCACGTCCATGGCCTGCCGGCCGTCCGCGGCCTCGCCGGCGAGGTCCAGGTCGGGCTCGCCGCCGAGGATGAGGCGCAGGCCGGTACGCACCATCGGGTCGTCGTCGACGATCACCACTCGCGTCACGTGGTCAAGCCTCCCATGGCAGCCGGGCGTCGAGGACGAAGCGTCCGTGCTGGATGGCGTGGCTGATGGTGCCGCCGGCCATCCGGGTCCGTTCGGCCAGGCCGACCAGGCCCAGCCGCCCGCCGGGGCCCGGAGACGTCCCGGGCTGAACCGGGTTGCTCACCCGGATCCGCAGGCCGTCGCCCGGACGCCCGCCGAGCTCGGCCGTCACCTGGCTGCCCGGCGCGTGCTTGCGCGCGTTGGTCAGGGCCTCCTGCACGATCCGGTACGCGTGCCGGCCGGTCTGCGCGGGCAGCAGCTCCCGCTCGTCGATGGCGTCGTCCACCTCGACCCGCTGGCCTGCGGCGCGCACCTCGTCGAACAGCACGTCCACGTGCGCCAGGGTCGGCTGCGGGGCCTCCAGGCCGCCGTCGCGCCGCAGCGCGCCGAGCACGGCGCGCAGTTCGTTCAGCGACTGGTGCGCGTTCTCCTGGATCGCCAGCGCCGCCTCGCGCGTCTCCTCGGCTGTCAGGTCGGTCCGGTATGCCAGGCCGCCGGCGAGCATCGACAGCAGCGAGATCCGGTGGGCCAGGACGTCGTGCATCTCGTGGGCGATCTTGGCCCGCTCCTCCAGCTGGGCCTGCTCGATCCGCTGCACCTGTGCGCGCTCCCAGGCCAGTGCCGCCTCTCGCCGTGAGGCGGCCAGTTCACGGTCCCTGTGCAGGTAGAGGCCGAAGGCGGTCAGCCCGCCGAGGATCGCGGTCCCCATCGTCGCGCTGATGAAGGCCTGCTGGCTGATGCCGTACGAGAAGCAACGTGCGAGCAGGCACAGCCAGGACGCCACCACAACCGGGACGAACTGCCGCAACGGGCGATGCTTCCCCAAGGACACGAACGCGACCGCCGCGGGGCCGGTCGCCGTGTCGGAGAACACGGTCAGCAGCGCGGTCGCCAGCGCGATCGACCGCGGCCAGCGGCGTCGCCAGTGCATCAGGACCAACCCGATCACGCCGAGGGCCACACTGGCCAGCGCCTGCACCAGCCGGTCATGGTTCCGGAAGACGATCCCGCCCCAGATGACCCCGTAGAACAGCATCGGCAGCACGGCGAACAGGTAGCGCAGCGCGATGCCGCCCTTGTCCAGGCGCTGCGAGTTCTCCGTACGGTCGTCCACGGCCCACAGCCTAGACAGTGGCGGGACGACGCTGTAGCGACCTGGGTCGACCTCAGGTGTCCGCAGGTCTACAACCGGGACGACGGAGATCCCTCCCTGTGGCCCACGATGTCATCGGCCGACGGACTGCACCCCCGCAACGCCCGATCCGCGCATTATCGGCGCTCTGTCGAGACGGAGCGGGTGACCTCGATCTTGACGGGCCGGATCGATGCGGCCCTCCCTATCGGCGACCGCGGAAGGTTCGCCGGAGGTCGTCAACCCATAGGTCGGGGATCTCCCAGGGGATGAAGTGTCCGCCGTGGTCGTGGGCGTTGAGGTTGACGTGGTTGTACCAAGCGGCGCGGTCGCTGTCGAGGAAGCTCTGGACGCGCTGGTCGGTACTGACGCCGGGCGGGTTCTCGTAGCCGACGAAGGTGATGCCGGTGGGCGCCTCGACAGCAGGAAGCCGGTCGTGGGACGGGGTCCACGGGTACCGGTTGTTGTTGGCGTAGGTGCGAATCGAGGTGCCGATCGAGTTGGTGGCCCAGAAGATCATGGCGTGGGTGAGCAGGTCGTCCTTGGTGAAGACGGTCTCGATGTCGCCGCCGTTGTCGCTCCAGCTCACCCAGCGTCCGAGAATCCAGGCGAGCATCCCGGCGGGTGAGTCGGACAGCCCGTAGGCGAGCGTGCTCGAGTCGAGCACGTGCGCGGCGAGATGGACGGCGAACCGCTTCTCCAACGCGACGATCCGGGCGTGGACGTCGGCGGGCAGGCCGTCCGGGATAGGCCGGCCACCGCTGAGATCCCAGGCCCGGTCACCGTTGAACAGGGTGAGCTTCTGGCCGGAGCCGATGTGGATCGCGTACAGCTCGTCGGCGTACTTGTGCCCGAGCTGGCCGGTGACCAGGGCTCCGACGTCGCAGCCGGCGGCGGCGTACCTGTCGTAGCCGAGGGTGCCGGTCATGAGGGTGTGCCAGAGGTCGGCGACCTTCCAGAAGTTCATGTCCGGGGTGCTCGGCAGCGGGGCGGAGAACCCGAAACCGGGAAACGAGGGGACGATCACGTCGAACGCCTCGACGGGGTCGCCGCCGTGCGCGCCCGGGTCGGCCAGCGGGTCGACGACCTTGGACCAGTGCCAGAACGTCCAGGGCCAGCCGTGCGTGAGGATCAACGGTGTCGGCGCCGGGCCGACTCCGGGCTTGCGCATGAAGTGCACCGGTACGCCCTCGACCTCGACGCGGTAGTGCTCGTACGCGTTGATCGCCGCCTCGGCCTTGCGCCAGTCGTAGCCGGTACGCCAGTAGTCGACGAGTTCCTGCAGGTAGGCACGGTTCACGCCGTAGTACCAGTCCTCGTTGCCCGCGTCGTCCGGCCAGCGAGTCAGTTCCAGGCGCTGCTGGAGGTCGGCGAGCACGCCGTCTGGGACGTGGATCGGCGTCGGCTCCAACGGGAACGGCCGGGCCTCGGCACCGTGCGATGGGGCGCTCTCGTGGCTCATCGTCGTCTCCTACGGCTGGCGTGAGGGCCTCAGGCGCCCCCTCTTCAAGCAGAGGCTCGCGGCTCGGGCAGGCGCATAAGTGCCACACGATGAATATCAGACCCATGGTGCGGATCTCGCGGAAGCCCACGCGAGCGGCCCATCCGGGCACCGAGGAGACGGCTTCCAGGCGCGACCGCAGCCCCGTCGAACGCGGGGTTAGCCTGGAAAGGTGAGCATTACCGCTGGTAGTTACACGTTGGGACCCGAGTCCGGCCGGCTCCTGGTCAATACGACGCGTACCGGGCTCGGCGCGAAGGCCGGCCATGATCTCACCATCGAGGTCACCCGCTGGCGCGGCGATGCCACGGTCGACGCCGTCAACGCGGCCCACTCGTCGGTGACCGTCGAGGTCGACGCCGAGTCGTTCGAAGTCCGGGAAGGAACCGGAGGCGTCAAGCCGCTTACGGACTCCGATCGTGAGGAGATCGGGAGAACCCTTCGAACGAAGATTCTGCACACCGACCGTGATCCAACGATCACGTTCCGGTCGACACGGGTTGATGGGACCGCGGAGTCGTTCCACGTCGAGGGCGACCTCACCATCGTCGGTGTCACCCGGCCCGTCACGGTGCAGGGAGTGCTGACCGAGGGCCGCGTACACGGCTCGGCGGCCATCGTGCAGTCCCGATGGGGGATTCGTCCCTACTCGGCGTTCTTCGGCGCACTCAAAGTGAGCGACGAGGTCGAGGTGCGGTTCGACATCGGCCTCGTACCGAAGCAGTGACCCCGGCCGGTGCGCGTTCGATCACGGTGGGCTGGAAGCCGTACCGGGCCAGCCAGTTCGCCAAGGTCAGCCCTGCGATGCCGGCACCCGAGACCAGGATTCGCTCGTTCATCTGTGACTCCCTGCGATACATTAACTGGAATGCCTGCTCCAGTTGAGTATGCGGAAGGGGCGTTCCAGATGTCGGCATCAGAAGGGCGCGGACGCAGAGCCGACGCCGTACGCAACAGGCGGCTCGCGCTGGAGGCGGCCACGGCGCTGCTGGCCGAGCCGGGGGCCGCCCTCACGGTCGAGGCCATCGCCAACAAGGCCGGCTTGGGAGCGGGAACCGTCGTGCGCGCCTTCGGCGGCAAGGACGCACTCCTTGACGCCGCCGTCTCAGGCCTGCTCGAACCGGTGGCGCGACGCGGCCGGGATCTGCTGAACGAGACCAGCCCGGAGCAGGCCCTGCGTACCTTCCTCGCCGAGTTGATCGCCTTTCAGTCCGCACATCACGCCATCAGCGATCAGTTCGGCGGCCTGAACCTGCCTGCCACCACGGCGCTGCGAGCCGAACTCGTACGGGTTGTGGAGGAGATGGTCACCGGAGCTCGGCAGGACAGCGCGATCCGTACCGACATCGATCCCGCCACCACCACCGTTCTGATCGGCGAGCTCGCCTACGCGGTCGCGCGGTCACGGCCCGCGTCCCGGCAGCTCACCGACGCTTTCATCACCGTGCTCATGGACGGGCTCCGCCCGCGACCACCCGCTTAGCAGATCAGAGCCCGGTGGCTGCCGCCAAAGACTGCACCCGGTGCCGGCGAAGCCGACGGTCAGACGGTCACCTGTGCCGGCCCGCGGCGCGGGGTGATCCAGTTCCGCTGCCGTCCATCGTCGCGACGTACAGGCCCATGCGGCGCACGAACTGCCCCACGGGCCCGAAGGCCAGCCGGCGGGTCGTCGAGTGCAGCCCGTCGGCCCCGACGACCGCGTGAGCGCGACCATCGAACGGCTCCGGGCCACGCGGACCGCGTCTCGGCCGCCAACGCCGAATGGAGCGCCTGCATGCGCGCCGACCCGGCGATCTTGCTCCGCGTCTACGTCCACGTCATCCACGAACAGGCGGCCACGGCTGCCGACAACTTCGCCCAGGCCCAGGCGGATAGCGGCGAGCCGGCCGAGAGCCACCGTGTTAGCAAGATCGCGACATTGTCCCCGCAAAGAGAACGCCCCTGAGGGCATAGTGCCTGCTCAGGGGCCTTCTGCTGCGGAGCCGACGAGGGGAATCGAACCGCGGACCTTCCGTTCGCAAGCGGAAGATCCACTGCGGCCTCTACGCCGCCAGGCCCGCCCTGCCGCCGGTTGGAACTCACCGGAAGGCGTGTGCCGGCTGAAAGCGAGGCAGGTCGACGGAGGACTCGGGCACCACCGTCGTGATCCGCGCCTACCGGATCACTGGATGGCGCCGGAGGTTGTGAGGAGGTCCTGGTACCAGGTGTCGTACGGGTGGTTGGTCGCCGGATAGTTGGCCGGCGGCGTCGTCGCGTTGCTCGCTGAGTCGAAGTCCCAGCCGCGCACGAGCCGTCCCGCCTGCCGCGCCGCGGTGATGAACGAGGACTCGGTGGCGGGCGCCGCGTAGAACAGCGCGCCCTGCTGGAGCTCCGCGCTGTCGCCCTGCTGGAACTCGTCGAAGGCGGTCTGCTGGTAGCGGATGCGGTCGCCGGTGTACCTGTCGGTGTCGATCCGCAGAGTCTGGGACGGGGTCGGGCCGTCGGCGCCGTTCCACACACGCACGCGCGACGTGCCGCTGGTCGAGGTGCTCTTGTCATAGCGGGCGTCGGAGGTCTTGGCGTTGCCGCTCCACGAAACCGTCATCGTGCCGGCGTTGAGCACGCCGTCCCAGTTCCAGTTCTGGCTGTTGCTCTGGCTGCGGTGTATCTCGCGCAGCCGGGTGCCTGCCGCGTCGGTGAACCTGACCGTCGGCAGGACGCCGTTGTCGTACTGGCGGGCGGGCGACCAGGTGATCTCGCCGTCGGCGTCGAGGTGACCGACGTGGTACCACAGCGTGGTCGCGTTCTCGGACTGGTGGACCTCGACCAGGTCGCCGTTGTCGTTCAGCGCGACGGCCGGCGTCACGCCGGTGTCGTACTTGCCGTGGCGTAGCCAGGTCACGCGGCCGTCGGCACCGTAGGCGCCGGTCCAGTACCAGAGCGCGCCCGCGCCCGACTCATGCACCTCGACAACCTGGCCGCGGCCGTTGATCGCGACGGCCGGGTTGTAGCCGACGTCGCGTTTGTACTGGGTGCGGGTCTTGCCGTCGCCGGAGATCAGAGGGAGCACCCGGCCGCGCAGCGTGTCCACCGTCGGTGGGCTCGCAGGGTAGTCCTTGGCCCAGAACAGCCGTGAGCCGAAGACAGAAGTGAGCTCCTGGTTGAGCGCGGCCAGGTTGCCCGCGGCGTAGGAGGCGTTGTCGGTCAGGTCGTCTTTGATGTCGAGCGCGACCACGATCGGTGCGGCGGTGGGATGCTGCGCCGACCAGGTGTTGATCACGTTGAGCCAGTCACGCAGAAGGTTCGACGCGGGGTTTCCCGTGTGGTCGACCAGGTTGCCAGGAGAGTCGTGGCCGATGGAGTAATCGTGCGAGGTGGCGTAGCCGTTGTCGTGTATGTCGAGTTCGATGAAGCGAATGCCGTGGTCGAGTTGGTAGGCGATCGAGTTCTTGGCGCCGTCGACGTTGCCCGAGTAGCTGTTGTGCGTGGCGCGGAAGATCGCCGAGGGTAACGGTGGATCCGCTGCCGCTTCGGCGGGTCCACCGATCAGCGCGGACGCGGCGACGGCGAGCGCGGCCAGGACGGTTCTTGATCGGGACATCCTTCGATCCTCACGTCGGGGATCTTTCCAGGGAATACGATCACGCGCTTCCGGCCAACCCCGCCAGGTCGATTGACTTAACCCCATGGATACATATGGCTGTGACCAGCAGACCACCGCCAGGGGATGAAAAGGGGTCACTGGTCGACCGAGACGAAACCTCACCGGGAGGGGCGAGGTGGCCTTCGGGTAGTACGTGGATGCTGCGAGCGTCGGCCCAGATGGTCACGGTCCGTCCGGCATCTGCGGCGGCGAAGTTGATCTGCTGCTTGTCGGGCAGGCACAGCCCACCCGACAAGAGAGATTGAAGCGTCCCACTCCACCGCCGTCACGCCGGCTTCATCGGCCGAGCCCCTCGTGCTCGCCGGCGCTGTCCGCTCGGGCCGGCAGGAGCAAGGCGGTGACGACCACAACCACGGACAGCACCGCGCCGATGATGAAAGCCAGCCGCATGCCGTCGAGGTTGGCGAGCGCCTCCGGGGCCCCAGCGGATCTCAGGACATCGGCTCGCGCGCTCATCACGGTGATCACGAGCGCGGTGCCGATGGCCGCGGAGACCTGTTGCAGCGTGCTCAGGATCGAGCTGGCGTGGGAGTAGAGCGACGGTGGAACTGCTCCGAGCCCGACGGTGAACACCGGGGTGAAGGTCGCGGCCAGACTCACCATCAGCAGCGCGTGCAGACCGAGGAGCTGCCAGAACGGCATGGTCATCGTGACCTGGGTGAAACCAGCGAGCGCGAGCGTGATTCCGATCGCGCCGGGGATGACCAGAACCCGGCCGCCGAACTGGTCGAACAGGCGGCCGACGGCCGGGCCGAGCAGCCCCATCGCGAGGCCGCCCGGCATCACGAGGAGTCCGGTCTGCAGGGCGCTGAGCTCGCGGACGTTCTGCAGGTACAGCGGCAGCAAGATCATCGAGCCGAGCATCGCCATGAAGGCCACCGACATCAGGACCAGCGCGACCGTGTAGGTGCGGTGGCGCAGGGTACGCAGGTCCAGCAGCGGCACGCCGCGCTTCTGCAACGACAGCTGGCGGACGACGAAGACGGCGATGGCGACCAGGCCGGCCGCCACGAACGCGACGGCAACACGGACGTCGCCGCCCTCGAACCGGCTGAGCCCGTAGACCAGGCCGCCGAAGCCGGCAGCCGCGGTCACCACACTCAGCCAGTCGACGGTGCTGAACTGGGGCTCTCCGACGTTCTTGAGCTGCTTCAGGCCACGCCATGTGATCACGGCGGCGATGGGGAGCACCACGGCGAACAGCAGCCGCCAGGACCCGAATTGCAGGATCACCCCCGAGACCGTTGGGCCCATGGCGGGCGCTACCGAGATGGCCATGGTGACATTGCCCATCACCCGGCCCCGGTCTGACTCGGGCACCACCTGCATCAGTGTGGTCATCAGCAGCGGCATCATCACGGCCGTCCCGGACGCCTGGATGATGCGGGCGCCCAGCAGCACCTCGAACGACGGCGCGACGGTGGCCAGCGCCGTGCCGAGCAGGAACAAACCCATCGCGGTGGCGTACGCGCGGCGGGTGGACACCCGCTGCAGGAACCATCCGGTGATCGGGATGACAGCGGCCATGGTCAGCATGAAGGCGGTCGAGAGCCACTGCGCGGTCTGCTCGGTGATGTGCAGCGCGCCCATCAGTCGCGGGATCGCATTGATCATGATCGTCTCGTTGAGGATGACCACGAACGTGGCGAGCACCAGCAGCCGGATCACGGCCGGGGTGCGACCTGAAACGGCGGTCGCGGATATGGCAGGTGAGTCGAGCTGTGGGCTGGACACGGCACCTCTATCGGGGTCGTCGGACATGACATGGTCATGGCTGGCGTCCCAGCCGTGAGTCTCACAAGAAGTTGTGGTCATGCAAAGACTGACCGGCACCACCGACAAAACTCATCGCCCTGCCCAGCATTCCGGCAAGTGATGCGAAATGTAGTTCAGAAATTCCAGGACGCGAGGCGAAAGAACCGAGATGCCAGCATTCATCTTGCCCAGTTCGCCGCGCGGACCAACCCTTGATCCGAGGAGCAGAACTTGACGTTCGATGGACCCGCTGGATGACCGCCGGGCCGGTGATTGTCGCCGCCACCGGCCTGTTCACCGCAACGGCACAGTCCGTCCAGGCCGACACTCGATGTGACGCACGTCGTAGATCTCGATTCGAGCGTGGCCGAAACCGCGTCTCTCCCGTGTGGATACGCCGCGCCGAGAGCAGCCATGGGTGATTGAGGAGTGGCACTACGAAGAGGAGGAGTAGGTCTTGGCCTGCGCGTCCAGCGGCTCCCCACCCACTGCCGTCGTCCGGCCCGGGGGAAGCGGGCCAGGGTCACGGGGACAAGGTGGAGCCCCCAAACTGGAGGAACGACCTTGGCTCCGTGGCCCTGGTCTGCTCGGCTTGTCCCGGGTCGATGGCGGGGGGATGATCAGGCTTCCTACGTCAGCCACGTGCGGCCTTCGGCGATGGCAGGCGGTCATCCCGGAGCCGGAGCGCCCCCGCCGGGGGCTTGATCCATTGCATACTTTCTTCGATGCATGACTACGCCGATTTCTTCGCCAGGGGGCGTGTCGCGCTCCTTGAGGGTAAAGCCGACTACGAACGGCCTCCGGTCGAAGGCGGGGCACGATGGGGGGCCGCTGCGGTCCTGCGGCCCGTCGGTCTTGTTCTTGAACAGTTAACGGACCTGGCCAAGTCCGTGGGCGAAGCTGCCGGACCCGGCCACTGGATACACGGGTGTGAGACTCTCCACTTCACTCTGCGGTCGCTGGAACGCTACCGTCAGGTTGTTCCGGATGATGATCCATGCCGTCTTGCGTACGCGGCCTCATTGGGTGAGGCTGTCGCGGGGTTGCCTCCGGTTCGGATTGAGTTGCGTGGAGTGAGCCCGCATGTAGGCGGGGTGCTCGCCGTCGGTTACCCCGTTGACGACAACCTTGTGACCCTGCAAAGGCGGTTCGCTCAATCGCTGCGTTTCCGCGGCGTGGGGGACTTCGAGTCGTGGGTACGTGACCGTTGGTACGTGAGTTTGGTGCACTTCGCCGCGCCGGTGACCGATCCGGAAGCGGTCGTGGATTGGTGCGATGAGCATGCCGACGTTCCCATCGGCCTCGCGGAGATCAAAGCAGCCGACATCGTCCAGGCTGTCCACACTGGTGTCGGCATACGCCTGAACACGCTGGAGCGGTCGGTTCTTGCCTGAGCGGTAAGGAAGAGGCGTCTTCAGGAATGCGGGGTCACGTCCACGGACGTGACCAGCCGCTGCCCTCGCGGGCGAGCATCTACCGGGTTCGGTGGCAAGAGGATCCGCACCGCAGGTCCGCCAGGCCCGAGAAGTAGAAGCCTCACGGCAGCGGCGACCAGGGCCAGCAGGATCAAGACGCTCCGCACGAAACCTCTCGACCTGGGACCCTCGAGTCGTCTCCGCCGCACCTGTGACCCGAACGTGACACCGCGCTTCTCTCCATAAACGATGCCGTATCCGATCACGTCGTCCCATGACGTTCACACACCTGCGGCCACCGCTCCGCGTCTTCGCCATCCTTGTGATTCTGGGCAGCCTGACCGGGTGTCTTTCGGCCAGCGGCCAGAATCGGGTACGGGGCCGAATGGCCCGGGTTCACGCCCTTGTGGGTTTCTTGGCGCTTGGTGTGGCTTTTGTGGCTGGCGCCTTGCGCTCCTTCGAGGCGGGCTCAGGCTTGGCCGTCGCGGAAACTTCTCTAAGCCCCTGCGCGGCCTCGTGGCTCACGCTGGTGATCATCTCGCGACCGCGGACGGCGAGATCGTCGTAGAGCCTGCTCGCCTTGGTCGCTGTGGTGTCTGCGTACTTGCGGACCCTCCCGGGCAGGCTCTTGGCAACGGTTTCGCGTGCCTTGCCCGGCAGTTCCTTGGCAGTCTCGCGGACCTTGCCCCGGCGGGCTCCAAGCTGCTTCCTCAGCCGATTACGCAGCGTGCGCAGGTTGTCGACGGCGTAGCCTCCCGCGCCCGCGACTGCGTAGAACGGCTTGGACTCGGTGATCTTCTTGATCTGATCGGTGAGCGTCATAGGTGCTCCCCGGCAATCTCTTCTAGGAATCGGGCCGTTGAGGCCCGTTTGTGATCGTTTGCTGCGCTGCCGACCGGTGCGTGCGCCACGAGCCGACGCTGCGTAGTGCCGCTACCCAATCCGCAGCACCCATACGTGCAGGCTGCTGCTTTACGGCATGCGAAACGTCACCCTCGATCCGGTGCCCCCGCGTCTGAGGTGACGCGGGCGGACCTCCAGGGAGGCCGAAATTTTCCCGGTCACCCCGACTCAAAGGTAAAAATTTCGCCTGTTGCCATGACATGACTCGTGTTTGCCGTTGATGGGGAGTTAAGGTTGCCGGACTTTGGTGTCCCCATGACCGAAGTAGGGAGGGATGGGCGAAGGCCCGCCGCGATGTGGAACGTTCCGTTGTTGTCCTCAGTGACATCCGCTTTCACCCCCATCACCCACCTTGGGGGCGACCTACTCCGGGCAGGGACGCAGGCCGTCGGGAAGGTCTGCGGCTGGGCCGGCGAACTGTCGGCTGCGGTGCTGGCGATGCCCGCACCGCTGGTCACCAGTGGCAGGACCATTCCGCCTGCGGCTCCCTCCGCCATGGGGCCTTTTGTGAAGGTACGCCCGCCGGGTCTGGCCCCGATGGCCGTGGCGTACGAACGGCGCGGAACCGGCGAGCCGGTGGTCTTGCTGCACGGCATCGGGGCGAACCGGCAGGCGTGGGACGCGGTGATGCCCTTGCTGACAGCCGAGCACGAGGTGATCACAGTAGATCTGCCGGGCTTTGGTGAATCCCCCGATCTGCCCGACGGTCTGCCCCACGACCTGCCCACCGTCGTGGCGGGGCTGGGTGCGGTGTTCAGCGCGCTCGGGCTGGAGCGGCCGCACGTGGTCGGGCATTCTTTGGGCGGGCTGATCGCGTTGCGGCTGGGTCAGGCCGGTCTCGCCCGCACCGTGACTGCGGTGGCCCCGGCCGGATTCTGGAGCCATACCGAGCGGTGGTACGCCTTTACCGTACTGAACGCGGCCCGTCAGATCGCGCGCCTGCCGGAGTCGATCACGGCGTGGCTCTCGCAGACGATCCTGGGGCATGCGGCCTTGACCGGCACCCTGTACATGCGCGCTGACCTGGCCACGCCGGAGGCAGTGGTGGCGTCGCTGCGTGCTCTACGCCAGGCGGTCGGGTTCCAGGCCACCATGCGCGCCGGGCGCACACGGGACCTGTTCGTCGGGGACATCCCCGGCCTCCCGGTGACGTTTGCCTGGGGCACAGCCGACCGCGTCCTGCCGGCGCGCCAGGCGGCACGTGCGGCTGCCATGATCCCCATGGCGCGGATGGTGTGGCTGCCTGGATGCGGCCATGTGCCGATGAACGACGCGCCCCAGCTGGTCGCGCAGATCATCCTGCAAGCCACCTCCCCAAACTCCACCGCCGAGCGACGTGGCACCGACTCCAGGCCGGAGTTGCCTCTCGCCCTTCACGCCGCGGGCATTTCCTAGTCGAAGTGCCACGCACCCGCGCAGCAGCAGATGCGAGCTTTCATCCCGTGGAAAGTGTTCACAGAGTCCACACTCAAGCAATCAGAGAAATAAGAGTCTGAGCAGGATCAAGGCCGAGCGTCCAGACACCATTTGGCATGACCATAGAACGTGAGGGAAGTCACATGTTGAGTCCAGGCCAAGCACGATGGGCGATCGTGCTCGCGCTTGGCCTGCTCGTTGTCTGCGCCTGCGCAAGCCGGGCCACCTCTTCGGACGGTGCCGAGTCTTCGCAAATAGTCGTCAATCTTTATATTGACGCCATGAACAAGCGCGACAAATTGGCCTTTGCAAAGCTGATCCCACCTCGTAATGATGCCTCGAAGGAAATCGAGCGACGTATGGCAAAGTTTGGAGGGATCAATATTCGCCTGCAAGATGTTGTCCTCGAACCAGACTATGGACCCGAGGAACCCTTAGCGCATTTGCGGGGTGTAAGCGACGCAGGGACCTATAGCGAGACCATTCGTCTCTCGCAGATCGATGGGTGTTGGTACCTCGGCCTCGGACGTGGGGCACCCATAGTCCCTTCCGATAAGACGTCCGCCAAGGGCCACTGAGCCATTGCCGGTAACGACCTGTTGCTCTCGGTAGCGGGCGAAGTCGACTGGCGCTCCAAGTGATCAGAAAGCGTAAAGCCCCTGGTAGAAGTGGTCTTGTCTAGAGATCAACTTCCGAGCCAGAGGCTTCACGTGCCCACAAGTGTCACATACACCGCGACCTTGAGCATCCAGCGGGAGACCGTGCTGTTCCTGGCCGCTCTCCTGCGCGAGGAGCGCCACCGTCGCGGTACCCGGCGAGGCCGTCGGGCGATCACTTGCTTCACCCAGGCCGTGCTCATCCTGCGCTGGTTTCTGGACAACACCCGGATCAAGCAGCTCGCGATCGATCACGGCATCAGCGGCACGACCGCCTACCGCTACCTGCACGAGGGCATCGACGTTCTCGCTTCCATGGCACCTGACCTGTGCCAAGTCCTAGAAAGCGCCAAGAATGCAGGCCGTACGCACGTCAATCTCGACGGCATCATGATCGCCACTGACCGGGTCAGCACTCCCGGTCCCCATGGCGCCGATCGCTGGTGGTCGGGCAAGCATAAGCATCATGGCGGGAATGTCCAGGTCATCTCTGCCCCGGACGGCTGGCCGTTATGGGTGTCGGATGTGCGGCCGGGCCGCGAGCACGACATGACCTGCGCCCGCCGACATTGACAGAACCCGCCTGACAATCCCGGACTCGGCAGCTAGCGGGAGCAGGGGAACGCGTGGCGCATTGTGCATGGACAGGATGATCTACTTAAGGCGGCCTGAAAGACCACTCGAGTGGACGCCTCTTTCGGACCACGAAGGCCGCTCAAGCTATGTGTCCAAGGCATTCCGCATTTTGGCGGCCAGGGCTGCGGCCTCCTCAGACGTGTGCTCGATGATCCCATTTTCTGCCATGAGGGCGTGGTATTGCTGCTGTTCGTACGGCACACCAGGTGGCAGGGCCGCGATGTGCCAGTGCAGGTGGGCGTTTCCCTGCTGGCTGCCCAGGGACAACAGATACGTTCGCTCGCAGGGCACACTTGCCTCCAATGCCAGAGCGACTCGGCGCACAACCCGCATCACCGCAACGAACTGGTCCTCAGTAAGGTCTCGGACGACATGTTCAATGTGGGCTTTGGGTGCCACGAGGACATAACCCGGCAGTGAGGCAAAGCGTGCAAGAAACGCGATGTGCTCGCCGTCGTCGTAGACGATCTCCTCCGGCTGGTCGGGAGCTCTGCTGACGATCGCGCAGATGAAGCACGGTCCCGTCCGGGAACGACGGCTGTAGCTTTCCACGTCGAACGGCACACGCTTGATCGAACCAGTCATCAAGGCCCTTCTCGTAAGTGTGAAGGTCTGCAGGGGCTGATCATCTTATGGGCCGCTTCGGCTTCAGGCAGGTTACTGCCAATGATCGCGTGCCAGATCCATGCCAGATGCCACGGGAAACCAGGAGGAATCACGGGAACTCACGGGCGATCAACGCGAGAGGCCCGTCACCGCGTTTCCGCTGGTAACGGGCCTCTTTCTGCTGGTGGCAGGTGCAAGGTTCGAACTTGCGTAGGCTGAGCCGACAGTTTTACAGACCCGCCGCGAAAACGCGCTGACCAGTGGTTTCTATTGTCAACACACCCCAACGGGAACGCATGGGGAACGATCAATGCTTAAAGCCTCTGTGGAGCGATCGAACTCACGCGCATCCGACGTATCCGGCCCTCACCCGAACGGCTCTCTCTCCGCCACGGAGCACGGCGCACGCCGGGCGGCCCGGTCACGCCACGGCGGTCAGGAATCCGCGTCCCACCAGCCGCGGCGCGCCGCAAGCAGGCCGGCCTGGAAGCGGGTGCGGGCGCCGAGCCGGTCCATCAGCTCGCTGACCCGCCGGTGCACGGTGCGCAGGCTCACTCCCAGCTGGCGCGCGACCGCCTCGTCCTTGAGCCCGGCCGCGAGCAGCGCGAACAGCTCGGGATCCGGCATGTCCGCCGGGCGGGAGGGCGCGTCGAAGATCGGCAGCGGCAGCGCCGACCGCCACAGGACCTCAAACAGGGTGACCAGCGCGTCGAGCAGCGACGAAGAGTGCACGATGACCGCGCTGTCCGAGTGGGCGGACGCGTCGGCGCTCAGCGGCAGGATGGCGGTCCTCCGGTCGGCGATGGCCAGCTTCATGGGCACCTCGGGGCTGACCCTGGCCTGCTCTCCGGCCGCTGCCGACTCCTGGGCGAGGCGCAGCTTGCCGGGGATCTCCAGGGCCGAGGCGTCGTAGATACCGCGCACCAGAAGGCCGTGCGCGAGACGCTCCATCTCGGGGGCGTTCTGCTGGGAGGGGTCCTGCGCGTACGGTGGCCGGTCGAGCACCAGGAGCTCCTCGGTCGCGGTCTGCTGCAACTGCGTGAACCGCTGCACCACGGCCGCCTGCCCCTGCACGACCTCGACCAGTTCCTCCGGGGCCAGGTTCTCCGTTCGCGGCGTCTCAGCCAGCAGCGCGAGCGCGGCCAGCCTGGCCTGGGCCAGCCCCTCCTCGCGGCGGGAGATGAGTGCGGCCACCGCCACGTCGGGCCTGGTCGGCACGTACCGGACCGGGCGCCCCGCCATGCGGCTGACCAGGCCGAGCGACTCGAGCCGCGAGCACGCCCGGCGCAGGGCCACCGTGGTGCGGCCGGTGTGCGCGGCCAGCTCGGGCAGCGTGGCGCGCGGCCGGCGCAGCAGCTCGCGGTAGATCTGCTCGTCCTCGGCATCCACCCCGACCGCCGCGAGCGCGTTGTCGTCCGCGTTCATGATCGATCAGTGTGTCAGATGCCTGCAATGGCGTAAATCAGCCACCATCAAGACCTAGCCTGAGCATCGAACTCACCGATAGGAACGGACTCGTAAGACATACCTGTCGGGGAGGCAGTGTTGAAGAAGGCATTCACCATCGGACTCGCGACCGCGCTGACGGTCCTGTCGGCCGCCACGCCCGCCATAGCGAGGGACCAACCCTCCGGCGACGGCTTCGACGGATTCGGATGGAGCCAGCCGACCTGCCAGACGGTCGCCGGCGATGGTTCTGTGACGTACGCGTGGAACGACGGCAAGCAGATCGCGCCCACCACCAAGCCGGCGCGGCCGATCGTCTACACCACGGGTCTCGTCGCGCTCGACAGTCCGAACCAGTTGCTGGCCATGTCCAACAAGCAGCTGTTGGCCTCGAACGACGCGGGCTGCACCTGGACCGTGACCGGCGAGGTGAGCGGCTCGCACATCGAGCTGGTCGCGGCCCGGGGCAGCCGGGCCTACGCCTGGGACCGCGACGGCAACCTCGCGCTCACCACACCCGAGGGCATCACGCCCCTCACCGCGCCGGCCGGCGACCTGATCGGGCTCGGCGTGGACCGGAGTAACGGCGACCGCCTGCGGACGTCCGACCTCGAAGGCCAGCTGTACGAGTCGCAGGACGGCGGGCGCACGTGGCAGCCCGTCGGGGTGCCGGCCTGGTCACCGAGCAACACCCGCATGTCCTACACCGCGGTGTTCGACCCGCACGACCTGGACCACGTGGTGCTGGGCGCCTCGGACACCGGTGCCCGCGTCACCTTCGACGGCGGCCGCACCTGGGCCTCGGCCGAAGGGATGACCAAGCCCGGCGACAAGGTCAACGTGTTCAGCGCCGCGATCTCCCCGGCCGCTGGGAACGTCGTCTGGGCGATGGGGCTCAACCTGGCGGAGCTGAATGCCGGCGTGCCGTCCGGCGGCCGACACATCTACCGCTCGGACGACGGAGGCAGGAACTTCACCCCCGTCGTGGACCAGAACCGGGCGGTCACGATTCCCAACGGACCGCTGCTCGCCCCGCACCCGAAGGACGCGGACGTCCTCTACTTCGACTTCGGGACCGGATGGTCGTCGATCGGCACGGACATCTACAAGTACGAATCCCGTAAGAACCGCGTCACCATCAACCACAACTCCTACGACCGGGTCACCTCCATCGCCTTCAACCCCGCCCACCCGAATGTGATGTACCTGGGGGTGGCCGAAGAGGTATAGCGCCCGCACCCGCTCAGACGCCAGGAGGCGATCCCGCGGCCCGCGGGATCGCCTCCTGGCGCGAGTTCTCGTGAAGTGCGGAGCTGAGCCCGCAGACGGCCGTGACAAGGATGCCGGCCTTCCCGTCGAGTTAAGGCGGAGGCACGCGGCTACGAGCTGGCGGTGTCCCGTCGCAGCGCCGGGTTTAACCACGCCCTGGCCCGCTTCGGCATGATGGTCCAGATCAACGAAGCCGACGCCGACTCGCGCGAGCTGCTGGTCGCCAGCCTGGCCCACGCCCTGGTCGGCGCCGCCGAAGGCCACGCCGGCCGCGCCGAAGACGTCGCCAACCGCGCCGGCGCCGGACCCGCCGACCTGGGGCAGGCCGCCCTGATGGCCTTCGCCGGCATCAACTGCCATCACGATCGCCTCGGAACACAGTGCCACGAGATCCTTGGGTGGCCCGAAGCACGGGCCGATCCGAGGTTGGGTACTCAGCGCCTGGTCTCGTACCTGGTCAGGAGTACGCCGCCGGGGAACGTCCGGGTCTCCATCAGGGTCAGGTTCACCCAGTTGTCCAGGGCCGTAAAGAACGGCGTGCCGCTGCCCAGCAAGACCGGTGCGGTGACCAGCACGTACTCGTCGATCAGCCCGGCCCGCATGGCCGCTGCGGCAAGTGTGGCGCCGCCGATGTCCATGGGGCCACCGTCCTCGGCCTTGAGCCGGGTGATCTCGGTGACCGCGTCGCCGGTGACCAGGCGGGTGTTCCAATCGACCGTGCTGGTCGTCGAGGAGAACACCACCTTCGGCATGTCCCGCCAGCGGCGGGCGTACTCGATCTCCGCCGGTGTGGCGCCAGGCTGCTGGTCGGCGGTCGGCCAGTAGGAGCTCATCGTCTCCCACAATTTGCGCCCGTACAGCGCCAGGCCGGTCACCCCCACCCGGTCGGACCACCACTGGAACAGCTCGTCGCTCGGCACGCTCCAGCCGAGGTCGTCGCCGGGTGCGGCGATGTAGCCGTCCAGGCTCAGGTTCATGCCGAAGGTCAGTTTCCGCATGGCGTCAGCCTCCTGTGAGTCGGCACTCGGCGTACAGACCAGCACGGCGCGGAAAAATCATCGGTCAGGCCACACCGAGGGCCGGTTCACCACCACGCCAGTCCGCCGCGAGAACATTAGCCGGTGCCTGCCTGACGCGGGCGCGGCGTCTGGGGCACTCCTGGCAGGTCGATCCGCTCCGGGCGCACGTACGGCGCATGTTCCTGCAGGACATCCTTGGGAATGTCGATCAGGACCGGGCCGGGGCGGCCGGTGGTGGCGACGTGGAAGGCTTCCGCGATCGCACGCGGGATGTCCACGGCCGCGCGCACCAGCCAGTTGTGCTTGGTGATGCCGCAGATGTCGGCCTCCTGGAAGGCGTCGGTGCCCAGCAGGGGGCGAATGACCTGGCCGGTCACCGCCACCACGGGCACCGAATCCATCGCGGCATCGCACAGCGGCGCCACCAGGTTCGTCGCACCGGGCCCGGAGGTCGCCATGCACACCCCGGGCCGGCCGGTCGCGGTGGTGGTTCTGTAGGCGAGTTGCGACAGCGTTTGTAGGTCAGCCGTGACAGCGGGGGCCCTGAGCGCTGGGGTGTGTTGATGAGAAATGACAGCGCTTGATTGGTTGCGGTGAGAGTGTCCAGGCGCTAAAGCCCGTAAGGGAGCCGTCGTGCCTCGCATGTCGAAGATCGAGCTGTACGCGGCCATCCGCCGTGACTCTCGCACTGGCATGGCCAGCCGAGGCGCGTACCCAGGCCGCCTTCACCTCGGCGTCCCAGTCGGGGATCTTCATCGCCAGCAGCCGCGCGGGCGGCCGGTCCCAGATCGGGGATCGGGGATCGGGGATGAGCTGGCGGCCTCTCGGGCGCTGGCGGACCTGGCGGAGCGGCTGGCGGTCATTACGAATCGTGATATTTCGGAATCGACCGCTGAATCCGCCACGCCCACTCGCTCGCTCGCGATAAAGCTATTATACTATGAAAAGTGAAATTTCACATTTCGACGCATAAATGCCAGGTTTCGCTATATTGGTGACCATGGCTGCCAGTGAAGCGAAATTCATAACCTCTGGGAATTTGCGGTTGTGGACCGAACGATTCGGTGATGCCGGCGATCCCGCGGTGCTCCTCGTCATGGGCACCTCCACCCCGGGCCTCGGCTGGCCGGACGACCTCGTGGAAACGCTCGTGTCCGGTGGATGCACGGTGATCCGCTTCGACCACCGCGACACCGGCCGCTCGGACTGCGTCGATTTCACCGCGCATCCGTACGCACTGGCCGACCTGGCCAGCGACGCCATCGCCGTGCTCGACGCGTACGGCATCACCACCGCCCACGTGGCAGGCGCCTCCCTGGGCGGCGCGGTGGCGCAGTGGCTGGCCGTGCACCGGCCAGAACGGGTGGCGACGCTCACCCTGATCATGACGGGACCCATGGGCGCCGACGCCGGCCCCGCCTGGGCGCGAGCCCTGGCAGGCCAGGAGCCGGACCCTGACGACCTGCCCCCGCCCGCGCCCCGCTTCCTGGAGCACCTCATGCGCTCGGCGACCATGCCGCGCACCACCCGCGAGGAGAACATCGCCGCCGGCCTGGAGACCTGGCGGGTACTGAACGGTGAGGTCCTGCCCTTCGACGAGGAGGCGGCGCGGCGGCTGGTCGAGGGGTCACACGACGCCTCGCGCAACCTCGCGGCCGCGGCCAACCACGACCTGGCCGGGCGCGTGATGAAGCCCGACCGGCTGGCCCCGCTCTCCTCGGTCAAGGCCCCGACGCTGGTCGTCCACGGTACGGAGGACCCGCTGCGCCCGCTGAAGCACGGCGAGGCGGTGGCCGCGCAGATCCCGGGCGCGCAACTGGAGCCGATCGCGGGCATGGGACATGCGTTCCTGTCACCCGGGTTACCGCGCCGGGTCGCAGAAATCATTCTTCAGCACACCTCAACCTGATCAGACGTTATTTCTGGTAAGGCATAAAAGACGCACCGCACACCACCGTCATGACCGCGCAAATTTCCGCAAGCGCCCGATCCAGCCCGCCCGGCGAGTAGCTCGCAACCCGTAAGGTGCCAGCCCGGAAACACTTGATGGTGTTTCCGGGCCTTCCACTGTTCTGGCCGTCTAAAGTCGGTCAGCGCTCAGGAGCCCAGGGGCTGAAGCCACCAACCAACGGACCCACAGACGCCCGCCCCCGCTGCTGGAACAGGATTGCGGCCGCGCTCTGCAGGGCCATACCGAGGCCAGCCGTCTGCTGAGAGGGCGCCAGAAACGCCAGCATGGCGGCGAGTGCTTGGGCGTCTTCAGGCTCAAGCGTGACGCCGGGTGCGTTCCGTCCATCGCGGTAGGTGATGATCACCTTGACGAGAGATCGCCAGCGCTGGGAGACCACCGACACAATCAACGGCGGTTGCTGTACCGCACTGCTGTATAGAGATCAAAAAGGCCCCTTCCAAGTACCGGAAGGGGCCTTTGAGCTGCGAGCCGACGAGGGGAATCGAACCCCTGACCTTCTGTTTACAAGGGACTTCGAGACTATCCACGGGTGTCCACCGCCGTCACGGACGCCTGCTCGACGACTCCCCTAGCTTGATCGACTTCCAAGGATGTCCACCCGCGTACACGGACGTTGTTAGCATTCGCGTTAGCAAGATCAGGTACGGGCTAGGACCAGCGGAGACGCGCTTCGGAGCGATCAGAAGCGACCCAGCGGAGGAAGCTTACTGTCAGCAGGAGTTGTGAGAGCAGAGTCCGGCGACCGTACGACGACTCAACACCGCCTTGTATGCGATCATCAAGGAATGACAACGAGAAAGGTCCATGGTCGCTGACCACCGGCTCGCGCTCCACGCGACGCTCCCCGACAGCTACGCCCGACATGAGGTTCTGGCCTCGACCATCGACCACCGCGGCCGGCTCGCCGCCCTGGTCGCCGACCCAGCCCAGGGCTTCGTCCCCACCCCTGACCGCTTCTGGCTACGGCCGCCCCCGCGCTACGACGCAACCGCCGTCGTCTGCGACGGCGCGGAGACCCGCGAGATCCGGCTGACAGATCTCGACCAATGGTTCACCGACATCGATACCTTAGGCGACGGCATCGTGCTGGCCGCTGCCCGCTGTGAGCCTGTAGGCATCGAAATCGAGCGCTACCAGGAGCCGGTTCCAGAGGACGAACTACACCTCACCCATAACGTCCGGGTGATCGATGGAGGCGGCCAGATCCAGTCTGCCTTCTACGCCGGTGACGGCATCGAGCAACTCATGACGGACGCCCGGGGCGCCATCTGGATCAGTTACTTCGACGAGTCGAACTATTGGTTCCCCAACCCGGACGGCACCCGCTCCTACGGCTTCGCGATCGGCCTGGCGCGCTGGGGCAGCGACGGTGGTCAACCTTGGATGGCGCCGTTCCACACTCCAGACGTCTTCTGGTGCGACTGCTACGCGTTGAACGTCGGACGCGACGTGGTCCACGCCTGCCCCTACACCGACTTTCCGCTGATCGAGATCGATAGTCACGGCGTCCGCAGCATCACCCCGAACCCCATCACACGCTGCCACGGTCTGGCCATCTCAGGTGCTGAGATTGCCTTCCTCGATCAACACCGAGCGGGCGGCGGGTTCCGCTGGGAGATCCGCAGGGGCCGCCGACAGAGCGGGGCCGTCACCGAGTCAGACCGGCTGAACCTGCTGCTGCCACACGACCGACATCCGACCGGCTGGGCCCGAGGGAAGATCGGCAGAGACGAGACACTGTGGCTACACGAGGACGGAGACCCACGCCATTGGTACCGCTATGAAATGAACTCCTAAGCCCAATCCAGGGTTGCCGAACACAACGAACACGCCCCGAAGCCATAATCCCTTCGGGGCGTTCTCACTGGTCGATACTGATGTCGGGACGACTGCCGACCTTCCGCTTTTCAAGCGGAGCGATCGTCCTCGTCGGATGCCGGACGCCGTGGTCAGAGGGGGGTGGACGGTAGTCAAGGTGAGCCCGAGTGCGGGGACGCTGCTGTCACCGCTCCGCCGTAGCCTGCCGAGGACGTTCCAGTCTGTAGGACCATGTCCTCATGTCAGTGACCAGGTTCGCCGGCGTGGCCGAGGACGAAGATCGTGGTGTCACCCTCAGGACAGGGCTGTACGAGTTCTTGACCGCGGAGGGCGCCCACGTCTACCTCCACGACACCGACTTTAGGCACCTGACCTATCAGCCCAGCCGGCCGCCGGTGCTGGAGCTGGAGTTCGTCTACGACCCGCAGTGGACTCCACCCGAGCTGGCCGGCACGCCGGTCGTGGTCTTCCGGTTCGAGGATGTCCGCCTCGTCGAGTGGTGCGAGGACCGGGAGGGACACGACTGCGTGTCCACCCAGCCCGATGCTCCGCCCGGCCAGGTCAGCTGCTTCGACTGGGACGGCAGCGACCTGTTCACATTGGATACCTTCACGATGCGTCTGACCTTCCGTGCACCGCGAGCAGAGGTGACGGTGCGCGCGAAGTAGAACGAGGAGCCCAACACACCTTCCCGCTTGAATCTCAGACCACTTCATTACGAGAACGGGGCAGACGCCTGGTCGATCAGGTCCACGCCTGCTTGAGCAGCAGTCTCAGACGGTCCCCGTGTGGTTGGGTGAGTCGGCGTTGCTGTACTGGTTGCTGTACAGCACAGCTCATCCCTCGGTGCTACCAGCGGGAGGGTTGGGCTGCTGAACGTAGGTGCCCTTCCCATGGACGCTGCGGATCAGGCCGCGCTCGCGTAGCTCTTTCAGCGCACGACGAACCGTCATCCTCGCCACGCCGTACTGCTCCGCGAGATCCAACTCGGATGGGATCCGCTGCCCAGGCTTGAGCTCGCCACGTTCGATCCTGGCCGCGATGTGGTTCGCCACGACCATATAGACGAGTTCGGGTCCCTCGCTGTCGATCTCTGGGTAGTCGCTCTCCTCCGGCACGCTGCACAACATAGATGCCCTCTGACCTGCAAAAACACCTAGATACATCTGCAGAGGTATAGAGAGGTCTATATTCGATGCATGAACTCCGAGCCGTTCAGCCTGGCCTGGACCTCACCGCTCCGATCGAATGGGAGTGCCCGGGACTGTCACCACATCCGGCTCGCGTTCGCCCCGACCACAAGGCCCTCACCTGGACCTCGCTCGCGCCTGAGCGGCACCGTGTCCACGAGCACACCTGCGCGTGCACGGCGGTGTACTACGAACTGATCGAGCATGGCGGGCTCTACCTGATCCACAAGGTCGTGCAGCTGGACACGCCAGAGCACACCTTCGCCGGCCCTTGGCGCCGCGCGAAGTCACGTCACTGGTGGCAGCTCCTACTCCTCGGCGGCGCCCGGTAAGAGCTTGTCGCTACGGACAACTTGCGGAGGAGCTTGGACTCAGGTGTCCTCGGCAGTCATCGTCCGTCATTGCGGGTGCGGATGCGCAACCCTGGATCTTCGTCAAGCAGAGACGAGTCGTCTGCGTCGCCCGCGGTGAATACACCGCCCCAGAGTGACCGTACCGGCGCGCGTCACCGCGAACTGTCACCATGCTCGGCCAGCGCCAGGCGGTCGTGGCGGCCGCGCATGGAGCGACCCCCGGGAAATGCCCTAAATCCCGGGGGTCTGTGAGCCGTCATGTCGTGGCACCAGCGGCGTTTAAGAGCGAAGGTCAGGCGTTACGATGTCGCGCTCTGCCATTAAGCCATGGGCGCACGTGGAGCACCCAGCGGGAGTCGAACCCGCATCTCGACAATCACTGCCTTCACCCGATCGATCTGGTATCCAACGGCAATGCTGAATCTGGAGCGAGAATCTGAGACTGATCGGCTGCCTCTACCATCTGGGCTACCCCGGCCCGCAGTGCCGGGGGAAGGGATCGAACCTCCGCTGTCACCGTTGTTCAGGCTGAGCTTCATCTTCAGCTTGCGCTCCTTGCGCACCCGCCCGCATGGGGCGGGGGTCTTCGCAGGCTACCCGAGCAGGTAGCCGAACAGGGCGTCGCCGATCCGCCGGTCAGCGACCTCGACGCTGTTGGCCTCCTCGCGGGCGTACTTCACCGCATCCTGAAGCTTGGTCAGCCGATCCAGTAGCTCGTTGACGCGCCGCTGCGGGACAGCGCCGGAGAAGGCGACCTTCGTCCAGTAGCCCACCACCACGTCTTCGGTGAACACCTGCACCTGCGCCGGGTGATGCTCGGTTGCCTCCGCGAGCACGTGGTTGCGTGGCACCTTCTTGGTGCGGGTGGTCTTGACCGGCTCGGTGCGCCACGTGTCGGTGTTCTCGTCCAGCGTCCACGTCTCGGACGGGTCCAGCGTGGGCAGCTTCGAGATCAACGTGCGCAGGTCGACGAGTTGCTTTTCCAGGAACAGCAGGTACGTGACCGGGACGTCTTCCAGGAGAACCCGCCCTTCTACGACGACGTCGGCCTTGGCCGAGCAGTTCGCGACGTCCTTGGTGGCGGTCACGTCGAACAGTCGCGTCAGGGCGTCCGCCGCGTCCTTCACGGCGTCCTCGACCTTCACCTGCACCCTGGTCGACTCCGGCGGCAGCTGCTCGCCCTCGTCGTCGATCGGCTGGTAGGTGCGCGAGATGCCCGACAGCAGAGGCGTCTTCTGCACCGTGTGGTAGACGTCGGTCACCTTGCGCTGAACGTCGGCCTTTACGCCCTTCTCAACGGCGAGGATCTGGTTGAGCTTGGTCACGGCACGAACCTAGCGTCCTACCGTGACGCACAACACCGAATATTGGGGCGAATCAGGCTCATCCGCTGTGAGCCGCCTCCAGCTGCGGGGAGTTCGGTGACCGCGTGATCATCCAGGATCACTCGAAAATCAGATGAGCGTCAGACGCACGAAGTGGGACGATCCAGAAGCATGGCTAAGTGCGTGTTTGAGAAGATCGTTCATGTTCGGCGTGGCGGCGTGACGGCTGGAACAGATGCCATCAGGGTGGCCGGATGCCCCCAGATCGCTACCCCTCGGACCTGACCGACACACAGTGGGAGCTGATCGAGCCCTTACTCCCCGAGCCGAACACCGGCGGACGCCCGGAGAAGCACCCGCGCCGGGAGATCGTCAACGCGATCCTGTACGTGGTGCGCTCCGGCTGCCCCTGGCGCTATCTGCCCACCGACCTGCCGCCCTGGCAGACGGTGTACTGGTACTTCCAGCAGTGGGAACAAGCCGGTGTTACCGAGGCGCTGCTGAGCGAGCTGCGCGTCAAAGCCCGCCGCCAGGCCGGACGCGACGATGAGCCGTCGGCAGGCATCATCGACTCCCAAAGCGTCAAGGGCGCCGACACCGTGGCCCGCGACAGCCGCGGCTACGACGCAGGTAAGAAGGTCAACGGTCGTAAGAGGTTCATCATCACCGACACGACCGGCCTCCTCGTCACGGTCGCGGTACTGGCGGCGAGCTGGCAGGACCGCGACGGCGCCAAGACCGCCCTGCTGTCGGCGTACCTGACCACTCCGATCCGGCACGTCTTCGCCGACCAAGGCTTCGCCGGACGGCTGGTGGACTGGGCACGAGACACCCTGCGCACCACGCTGGAGATCGTGCGCAAGCCCGCTGACCAGCGCGGCTTCAACGTCATCTCGCGAAGGTGGGTGGTGGAGCGGACGCTGGCCTGGCTGACCGCCTGCCGCCGCCTGGCCCGCGACTACGAACGCGACCCCGCCGTCTCCGAGGCCATCATCCGCTGGGCCGCCATCGCCGGCATGGCTCGCCGCCTCACCCGAGGAGGACCCGCCCAACGCCAACCGCGCTATATCTGCGACTGAAACCCGCCATAAACGATCTTCTCAAACACGCTCTAAGACCGTGACTCATTTGGTCATGCGGCGGTAGCAAATAAGGGCAGCGGCGATGGCAACGAAGGACGCGAAGTGGTCAGCGCGGCGTTCGTAGCGCCGGTGAAGGCGTCGGCAGCCGGCCAGCCAGGAGACGGTCCGCTCGACCACCCAGCGGTGGCGTCCCAGACGCCGGCTGGACTCAACCCCCCGGCGGGCAATGCGAGGGATGATTCCACGGCCGCGCAGGAAGATTCGCAAGTGCGGGTAGTCGTAGCCCTTGTCACCATGAAGCTTCGCCGGTCGGCGACGTCTCGGTCCGCGGCGAGAGCGGATCGGCGGGATACCGCGCACCAGCGGCTCCAATCCCTGACTGTCATGGGTGTTGGCCGCGCTGATTGCGACAGATATCGGCAGACCGGTCCGCTCGGTGATGAGGTGGATTTTCGACCCGGCCTTGCCGCGATCGACAGGATTCGGACCTGTCAGCTCCCCCCTTTCATGGCACGCACGCTGACCGAGTCAATCGCGCATCGCGACCAGTCCAATTCTCCGCGCGCGCCCAGCTCGTCCAAAATGATCCGATACAGCTTGGCCCATACCCGGGTGGCGCTCCACTCGGCGAAACGACGGTTCACCGTCTGCCAGGAGGCGCCGAAGACCGGCGGGAGTTGTCGCCAGGCGCACCCGGTGGTGGCCACGTACACAATCGCGGCCAGGATCATCCGGTCATCTGCGCGCCGCCGTCCACCGCCTTGCGGTCGGGTGGGCGCCAACGGAACCACGCGCTGAAACAGCTCCCACAACTCGTCAGGAACCAGCCGCTGAAGGAATGCATCCACGCCATGTCCAACGAGTGACCACCAAACGAGTCACGGTCTTAGTCGATCAGGGCCGGGTCGGCGATGGGGTCAGCCCAGCCATCCTCAATGCCTTTGGTCAGCACGTCCGGGTGTGTGTAGGTGATGTCCATGTCACATCCGGATGGTCAGGTCGCCGTTGATGACGTCGGCCTGGCAGCCGACCTTGGCCTTAACCGTGACGATGTTCGTCACGGTCGTGCCCGTAGGCGTACCGTCGCTGTCCTTGCCGTTGTCCGTGCTGGTCTTGCTCTTCCGCCCGGCGCCAGCGTCACAAAGCATATGTCCCCTCCTTCTCCTCAGCGGGCTTCCTGCCGCCTTCCCCGGGTGGCGGCTATTACGGCCGGAAACAAACCACCATGACCGCAAAGAAGGAGAAGCATCGGTTTGCGAACGATGTCAGTATTTCCAGCGCGCCTGAGCCTTTCACGCCCCCGAACATCCAGAAGTGGAGCGCCCCATGTCCCGATCACTCATCTCCAGGATCGGCCCGCGCAAGAGCATCGCCGTCCTTGCCTCGGCCAGCGCCCTGGCCACCGCGGGTATCCTCACGTTCGTCGGCCCCACCAACGCCGATGCCGCCGCGCCCAGCGAGTCGACGATCCAGTGCAGCAACGCCACGCTGAAGGGGCACTACATCTTCGGCGCCAACGGCACGTCGGTGCCCCCGAGCGGCGAGAGCATCCCGATCTCCACCGGCGGCCTCGACTACTTCGACGGCAAGGGCGGCGGCACCGGCATCGCCACCTTCGTGGTGAAGGACGCCCTGGTGAACGACCACACCCCGATCACGCTCTCCTACAACATCAAGAGCGACTGCAGCGGGAAGGCGTCGTTCCACCTGGGCGACAGCTCGGCGAACTTCAACGTGTACGCCGACCCCTCCGGGGCGTCGTTCGTCCTGGTCGCCACCGACCCGGGCAACGTGCTGGCGGGCACCGAAACCCGAGTGAGCCGGTAACCGCCCTTTCGTCCCGCCCGCGGGGATTCGGCCGTCACGGCCGGTCCCCGCGGTTCTTTGTGCGCCGCTGCGTTGTGCGCGGCGCCGGGCGCCCGCGAGGAACTCCGCGACGTCGCCGCGGACGAAGCCGCTGCGTCGTCCTTCCGCCCGCCGCCGCGCAGAGCGAACCCGGCGACTAGTCCCGCAAGTGTGCTTACCCGGGTCGCTCCAGCGCCGAATCCGCGTCGGCTATTGAGGGTTTTCCAACCTCCTCAGTTACTGGAGTTCGTGAGGCGTGGCGGTGCCGGGGAAATGGTGAAGCTCCTGGCTGCTCCGGGCACCCCGCCCGCACGGGTCGGGCGGGACCTGCAACGATCAGCCGAGTAGCTCGGTGAGCACGGCCCGGTGCGCGGCGAACACCCGCCCGCGGTAGACCGCCGCGAGGTGGGCGGCCAGGTCGGTGTAGGTGTCCGCCCGGACCCACGCGGCCCGTTTGGCGTCATCGGCCCCTGCCACGGCAGGCAGGCCGCCGTGTGGGAGCGGGTCGAGGTGGACGGTCGAGGGCACGGTAACCATCCACGCCTCATCCGAGGCGCGGGGGTCGGGCACATACCGTGCGGGCAGCACCCGCCAGGACACGCCGCCCAGAGTCAGGCCGGTCTCCTCTTCCAGTTCGCGGACCGCGGCGTGTGCGGGGTCCTCACCGGGCTCCACATAGCCGCCGGGGACGGCCCACCCGTGGCCGTCCGACCGTTCGACCATGAGCAGCCGCCAGCTGCCGTCATCGTCGGTGGCGGTCACGATGGCGTCGGCCGCCACCGCTGGGTGGTCGAGCGGACCGTCTCCTGGCTGGCCGGCTGCCGACGCCTTCACCGGCGCTACGAACGCCGCGCTGACCACTTCGCGTCCTTCGTTGCCATCGCCGCTGCCCTTATTTGCTACCGCCGCATGACCAAATGAGTCACGGTCTAAGGGGACGATTCTCACGGACCTGAAGAGGGCAAGGCGTTCCGGTGAACCCGTGAGGGTCCGCCGTGAGATCGACTGTGCGGATCGACTTGATGCCTACGTGGTGGGCATTGGCCGCAAGTGGGCACTGCTGCACACCATCTCTGACCAACTTCATCTCGACGGCTACTCGGCTATACGCCTCCGCGACATCGAGCACGCCACGCGCTCAAGCTGGAAGGGCTCGACCATGACCCATCGCGCCCTTATCTTGCGCGGGGAGCACTCCCAGCCTCTGGCAGGGATCGACCTGGATTCCACCACGGGCCTGATCACAACGTTGACCAAGGCGTTTCCTCTCATGGCTGTCTACATCGAGAGGATCGACCCACATATCTGCTACATCGGTCGTGCTCGCGGGATCACTCGCAAGAAGCGACTACGTCTCCAGGAGATCGGACCGGCAGCGGACTGGGCACTCATGTGCTCAGCGAACAAGACGACGGACATCACGCGGTTCGACGTCGGTGGCGGGTACATCGATGCGCTCCACGCAGTCGGCGAAGATCCACCAGAGTGTTGATTCTCGACGGTGCAGTGTCTGCTTAGCCGGAACGCACACCACCAGTTTGGAAGATTTCGGCTCATAATCCACTGACGTGCTCCGCCTCTGGTCAGAGGCGTGCGGCCCTGTCCGCGGGTCCCCGCGACGCGCTGTCTGCTGGCGCTCCGTCCCTCAGAACCCGACTCCTTCAATTCGAACCCCGTGGGACGTACCGGCCCTCGTTGTAGTGTCTTGCCGCCATTCTGGGGTTCTGGCACCTTGTTCGCCATGCCCGTCGATCTACCCGACGAATTACCGACTGTGTCTCCGGAGCCTCCGCAGGCTTCGGGTTTTTGCTTGCCCCCTCAATCGGCCCCCGCCCAGCCGCTCCGAGCAACCAGCCGCGTGACGCGCACCATCGGCTACGTCCTCGCTTTCGTGATTCACCTTCTGGCGCCAGCTTTCCTCATCATCGGCATATACCTGGTTACGCGACTGACCGTAGTCGGCATCCTGTACGGCCTTGTGGCCCTACATGTTGCCTGGCTGCTCCGTCCCCGACCCGTCCCCTTCCCTGCCTCCGCCATGCCCCTCACCCGCTCCGACGCTCCCCATCTGTACGCTCTCATCGACCGCATCGCCGTGGAGTTAGGGGCGCCACGGGCAGATCTGATCGCCATCAGCGGCGAAGTCAACGCCTCTTTCCGTACCTACGGCTGGCGACGCAGCCATCTGGTGGAGATCGGCTACCCGCTCTGGCTGATCCTCAGCCCACAGGAACGCGTCGCCCTCCTGGCACACGAGATGGCCCACTCCAGCAACGGCGACGCAAGACACGGTCTCGTCGTCGGCAGTGCCCTGCACTCGCTCTACCAACTCCGCATGCTCACCAGTTTCGGGTGGCGGCCCGGTGATGGCGTGTCCGCCTTTATCGGCGAATGCCTCCTTGCCGTCCTGGGTGTCCCTGTCCGTGCTTTGACCTTCCTGCTGGAACTCCTGCTGAATCACTCCTCCCAGCACGCCGAATACCGTGCCGACGAGATGCAAGCCCAGGTAGCCGGCTCCGCAGCCGCAGCCTCACTCCTGGACGTCTTGACCACCCGAGCCCCCTCCGTCAGCAGCGTCCTCAAATCCAGCGCTGTGGCCGTCGGAACTGAGAACCTGTGGACGACTATCCGGTCCCGCGCGAATGCCGTCTCCGATGCCGAACTGGAACAACGCCGCGATGCCGCCCGCGTCGAGAAGGCACGAGTGGACACGACCCACCCGCCGACACACCTACGCATGCAACGCGTACTGGCACTGCAGCACCCGGAGCCCCGGGTGCCCACTCCGAACATGGAGCAGATCGAGGCAGAACTCGACAAGGCCGCCAAACGTGTGGCGCAGAATTTGCGAGAGGACGCCCAGTCTGCCCTCTACCGGTGAGCCCTATGGGAGTGCGCCGGCCGTCACGCTTTCGCAGCCAATGGATCATCTGCTCGCAAAGACGCACTCGGATCTTGCATGGCCTGCGAAATCCCAGCTCAACGGACCGATGGCGCGTCCCGCTACTGCCCGTTGTCCCCCTGTTCCCCGCCCCATCGGGCACGCAACGGGCACGTCAGTGGCCGACTGTGGCGGGCTACGGCTCGAAGGACGAGACTGTAGGCCCATGGCACTCGCGTGGCACCCCCTGACGCCTGCTCTCATCGACACGATGACGTCCCTTGCCCGTGCGCCATGGGACGCGGGAGGGTTCGATCAAGCATGGTTACAAGCTGGATGGCCGACTCCCCCAGGCGGTTCCGTCCCCGACTTCGTAGAGCCCGCTTCGAACGAGGCGTCCTCGTCGAACGCGAGCCGGCGACCGCAGCCTGACGTGCGGTGCTAAACAGAGGTAACGTGAGAGAGGCGGCAATGGACCAAGGCACCCGCGGCGAGCTCATCAGTCGGCTGGCCGAGGCGATCAGGTCCGTCACGGCCGCGCACCCGCTGCGGGTCGCCATCGACGGGCCGCCCGCCGCCGGCAAGACCACGCTGGCCGACGAACTCGCCGTCGTCCTGCGCGCGCAGGACCGCGACGTCATCCGCGCGACCATCGACGACTTCCTCTTCCCCCGTGCACAGCGCTCCGACGCGGTCAGTACTCGGCCGAAGGCTGCTACTTCGACGCCCACGACCACGCCGCGCTGTGCCGGGTCCTGCTCGATCCGCTGGGCCCAGGCGGAGACCGAAGGTTCCAACACGCGGTCTACGACAGAGACACCGACACCCCATCGTCCCCGCCGGCCACGACCGCCCCCGCAGACGCGGTACTGCTCTTCGACGGCGTCTTCCTCCTGCGCCCAGAACTCATCGACCGGTGGGACCTGCGTATCTTCGTTTCCGTCCCATTCGAGCAGACGGTAGATCGCGCCCGGGACCGAAGCACAGCGCTGGCCGGATCCACCGCCGACACCGCCGAAATCGAACGGTCCTGGCGCAACCGCTATATCCCCTCCCAACAGCTCTACTTCGCCACAGCCCGCCCAACCGACCACGCCGACATCATCGTGTACAACGATCAGCTCCAACGGCCGACCTGGGAAGTCCGACCACACTCATCGATACACAGGATTTGACAATTGCTCTTTCCAGACCCACAGCCTGTATGACAGAGCCACCCTCCATATCGCGGACTGCCCACCTGGATCACCCACCCCACAGGGCTGGGATCTCTACGGACTCCTCATGCGCGGGGAAGAGCACTAACACTTGCATCTAGCGACTCGCCCGCAGCTCAGGGACATGCCCTGGCTTGGAGCAGTCCGCAACCACGTTGCCCGGTGGGCCAGGGCTGAGGAACGAAGCCCTGGCCCTTCGATCGCCCCCAACCACGTGCGGTGACCGGCCATGCAATGGCGATCGGGAGGGCTGCATCTGTGCGGCGGCGCGGCAACCCCGGTCGAAGCGTTTGTGGTCGGTGCGGCAGCCGACCGCCGCGGCCACCTCTGGGGAGCATCGAAGTCAGCGTCGTCACGGCCTCGTTTGTGTGGGCCAACTGGGTAGCCGCCGGTTACTTCACGAGCCGAAAGCCAGGCTGCGCGGCCCATGCTCTGAAGAACTCCGCGGAGCCATAAGCGTCAGAGCCAGTCAACGGCAAGTCACTTGTGGCGATCACCTCGATTCCGGAGCGCTCCCGCCGGAGGCCTGCTTTAGCCTTGCTGCTGCCTCTGGGCCATAACAACGCCATACAAGCTAGAGTCGTCGATAATCTCCGAGGCACGAGGTGAGTCGCTCCGCTACTGGTTGGAGTAGAAGGACATGTTCCCGATGAGAACTAGCCTCGTCTACGTGGCGCTGGCATTCGCGCTCGTCACCCCACTTGTCACCGGATGCCGTTCCGAGTTCTTTCCCAGCGAATCGCGGGTTGCTCCCGAAGTCGTCGGTGACCTGCGGAGTACAGGAAGGGTGCTGGCGGCAACCACGACTGAATGGTATTGGGACGGCCACACCGAGATCGCAGACGTCATGGTGGTCGACGTCGGCGGCTCAGGCTTCCGTGATGCCCTTGACAAGGCCCTGGGCCTCCTACGAACGCACGGGTGGGAGGCCAAAGACCCAGCGGACCAGTGGCGTACACGCTTGGAGTCGAACAAGTGGGACGGTACATGGATAACGGTTGAGCCGCTGATTAACTATGAAGTTGCGACTTCTGAAGGATTCAACGAACAACTCGATGCGTCCAACGCGACTCTCTTCGACCGCCTTATTGAGCAGAACACCTCCGGAAATTTGGTGGTCCTAGAAGCGAATCCTGATCCAGACAGCTGACCACGCCCGGGATGATGTCGCCTGCGTCCCGGGAGCCCTCAGGGCAACTTTCTGTTGCATCCGTTCGATGGTGCGGCGGGGTGGCCGGGCGGGACCGGCCCGGAGAGGCCGCACGCCCGCCCGGAC
>NZ_JBEXUP010000026.1:0-74799 GCF_040614375.1 Nonomuraea sp. NPDC005983 | reverse complement strand
CCAGGAAGCCGGGCTGGACGCTCGGCCACCTGGCCGGGCGGCTGGGCGACGAGCGCCGCAGGCTGGACGAGCTGAGCGCCGGCGACCTCGCCGTCCGCGGCAGCCTGGCGCTCGGCTACCGCGGCCTCGCCGACCAGGAACGGCGGCTGCTGCGCCGGCTGGGGGCGCTGTCCGGGCCCGACTTCGCGCCCTGGGTGCTGGACGCCGACCTGGAGCCGCTGGCCGAGGCGGGCCTGCTCCAGTCCCGCGGCCTGGATGAGTCGGGGCAGGAACGCTACGGCTGGCACGACCTGACCAGGCTCTACGCGGCCGAACGGCTGGCGGAGGAGGAGGGCGGCCCGGCCCGCGTCCTGGCGGAGCTCGCGACGGGGATCCTCGCCAGGGTCAGGCACGCCCGCTCGGCCCTCCTCCCGGCCGAGCCCGGCTCGGGCAGAACCCTGGCCCGCACCGCCGACCACCTCCAGCAGCCCGGCCGCCCAGCCGGGTGGCCGGTGCGGGGCGGAGAGGATGGGCGATACCCCGGCGCGGCCGGATGGCTCGTGGAGGGTGACGTAGGTGCCGGCGCGGGTGGTGTTCAGGGTGGTGGCGGGTGGTTGGTGGAGACCGGGAGGTTGCGGCAGGACGCGCGGTGGCTGAGCGCCGAGCGGCGGTTCCTGGTGGCCGCCGTCGCCGACTTCTACCAGGCAGGGCTGTACGAGGCGGCCTGGCGGCTGGCGTTCTACCTGACTCCGCTGTTCGAGCTGGGCGCGCATCACGACGACTGGCACGCCACCACCGCCACCGGCCTGGACGCCGCCCGCGCGGCCGGGCACCGGCAGGGCGAGGCGCTGCTGCTGCGCGGCCTGGCCGACCTGCACAGGGCCGAGGGCAGGACGCAGGCCGCGGCCGCCGCGCTGAGGGCGGCCCAGCCGCTGGCCGAAGGGCTGGAACTGGCGCGGATCACGCTCAGGCTCGGCCTGGTCGAGCCGCGCAGAGCCGACGCCGAGCGGGCCCTGAGCCGCTCTCTTCGGGTGTTCGAGGAGGCCGGAGACCAGCGAGGCAGGGCCGACGCGTTGCGGGCGCTCGGCGCGCTCCAGGGTGACCGGGCCCGGCTGGAGGAGAGCTTGGCGGCCTACCGCGATCTGGGCGATCCGCGCGGTGAGGCGGAGGCGCTGCTGGACCTGGCCAGGCTGCACCTGGAGGCGCGCCGCCACGCCGAGGCCCGCGCGTGCGTGGAACGGCGGATCGCCGTCAACCGCCGCCTCGGCGACCGCCTGCCGGAGGCGGTGGCACGGCTCGTCCTGGCGACGATCGCCAGGCGGGAGGGCGACCCCGACGCCGCGGCCGCGTCCGCGGGGCAGGCTCTGGAGACGTTCACCACACACAGCGACCGGCGTAACGCCGGAAACGCCCTGCTGGTCATTGCTGAGGCGCACCTTGACAGAGACGCGATAGATGAGGCTGTTGATGCGCTAACGCGTGCTATGGGAGAGTTTGACGTCCTTGGTGACAGGCGCGGCCTGGCCGAGGCCGAACGGCTCGCGCAGGAGGCGCGCAGGCGTCGCGGCCTTGGGATATAGCGCACTATGCGGATCCTGAAGGTCGCCTGGCTACCGTCGAGCCACGAGTCGGACCCCCGAAAGGTGACCAGAACATGCGGAAGACGATCGCGCTGGCTGTCGCGGCCGTCGCCCTGACCGGCTGCGGCATGCTCCCCGGCCAGCAGGGCGGCGGGGGCGAGGAGAAGCAGGCGCAGCAGCCGGTGGCCGAGAAGGCGACCACGGAGCCTATCGCCACGGCGTCCGCCATGGAGCCCGCCACTGAGCAGAGCGCGCCACCGCAGCAGGACAAGGTGATCGCCACCCGCGAGTCGCGCGTGACGTCCGCCGGCCAGTCGGGCCAGGCGCGGGTGGACATCACCGCGCTCAAGCGCCAGGGCAAGACCGTCATCCTGAACTGGACCGTCACCGCCCTCGACGGCCGCGTCAACATGCACAACGGGATGAGCACCGGCACGCTCAACTACACGGTCGACGCCGTCTCCCTGATCGACCCGGTCAACCTCAAGCGGTACCGCGTCGCGCGCAACGGCACCGGTCAGGACAGCCAGTGCGTCTGCTCCGACACCCAGGGGCAGTTCCTGAACAAGGACGACGCGACCTCGCTCTACGCGATCTTCGCGGCCCCTCCCGCCGACGTCACGAAGATCAACATCGAGATGCCGATGATGGGCGTGCTCACCGATGTTCCGATCTCTTAGCCTGGCCGCCGCCCTGGTCCTGTCGCCGCTCCTGTCACCCACGCCCGCTCCCACCCCCACCATCCCGCCGGACGTCAACGCGGCCGTGGAGGACCTGGTCCTGCCCGTCGAGGACGTCATCGGCGAGGTCGAGTCGCTCGACGGCACCGAGAGCGAGACCAAGCAGGGCACCCAGGTCACGGTCGCGCTCACCAGCGACGTGCTGTTCGCCCTCGACAAGTGGGTGCTGACCGCGAAGGCCAGGCAGCGCCTCCAGCAGGTCGCGCAGAAGGTCAGGGACGAGAGCGCCGGCGGCGTGGTCAAGGTCCAGGGGCACACCGACGACCAGGGCTCGGAAAGCTACAACCGCACCCTGTCGCAGCGGCGGGCGCAGGCCGTCGAGCAGGCCATGCGCGGCATGCTCGCGGGCGCGAACGTGACCCTCCAGGCGCAGGGGTTCGGCGAGAGCCGCCCGAAGGTGCCCAACATCGTCGACGACAAGCCCGTGGAGCGGAACCGGGCCAAGAACCGCCGCGTCGAGATCGTCTTCGACGTCAAGCGGTGAGCACGGCGGACGTCAGGTGGTGAGCGCGTCGCCCCTACGGCCGGTCAGTCGCCCTGGAGCTCTCCCAGCGTCGCGGTGACGATGTCGGTCGAGCCGTCGGACCGTACCACCTTGACCTTGACCTTGGTGCCCGGCTTGTACTTGGTCAGCTCCTCGGACAGCGCGGCCATGGTGGTGGTGGGCGTGTCGTTGACCGCGGTGATCACGTCACCCGGCCTGATCCCGGCCTTGTCGGCGGCGCCACCTGGCTGGACCTCGGCCACGGCGACCCCGCTCGGCTGGTTGTCGGCGCCGATGAGCGTGCTGCCGCTGACGCCGAGCGCGGCCCGGTGGCTGTTGGTGACCTTGCCGGACTTGATGATCTGCGAGGCCAGGTCGGTGGCGGTGTTGCTGGGGATCGCGAAGCCGATGCCCGGGGCAGGGCCGCCGCCCAGCTGAGGGTCCGTCGCGGCGAGGGTCGGGATGCCGATCACGCGGCCCGACAGGTCCACCAGCCCGCCGCCGCTGTTGCCGGGGTTGATCGCCGCCGAGGTCTGGATCGCGCCGCTGATCGTCGCGCCGGGCGAGGGCGGCTCCTCCGGCTCGGTCACCGTCCGTCCCAGCGCCGAGATGATCCCGTTGGTGACGCTGCCCGACAGGCCGAGCGGGTTGCCCATGGCCAGCACCAGCTGGCCGACCTGCAGCTTCGAGGAGTCGCCGAATGTGGCGGGGCTCAGGCCCTTCGGGTCGAGAACCTTGATCACGGCGAGGTCTCCGGCCTTGAAGGACTTCACCACCTTGGCCTGGCGCGGCGCGTTGCTGTTGGCCAGGGTCACCGTCACCCGCGTCGCCTGCCCGATCACGTGCGCGTTGGTGATGATGTGTCCCTTCGTGTCGAAGACGATGCCGGAGCCGAGCCCGGTCTTGGTGTTGATCTGCACGATCGACGGCAGCACCTGCTTGATGACCTGCTCGTAGGAGCGCTCGACGGCCTGCGTCTCCATCTGTCCGGCGGGGTGTGAGGCGGTCGGCGCTGGGGTGCCCCTGGCTGTGGGGGGCTGGCCGCCAGGGCGGCTGGGCACGGCGGTCCCGCAGCCGCTGAGCAGCACTGCGGCGGCCGTCGCCGCGACAACCTTCCTCATGCGGGTTATCTCCCCGTTTTGCCCCGAAAGATACGTTTCCGCGACGGTACAGAATTTGATTCTGCACAGGGAATAGTGGAATTGCCCCTCTCCCTAGTGACGTAACCTGAAGGCCATGGCGGACGTCGGCGACCAGTACCCCTCCAGCGACTCTCCCACCACCCCGTTCCGCAAGGTCGTCCTGCCCGCGGAGGAGACCGTCCGGATTCCCCGCCCGTCGCCGCAGCGGCCGTACCTCCCGCCGCCGCCACCGCCCAAGCGCGGCCCGCTCTCCCGGGTCGGCGACATCCCGATCAAGGTCGTCTACCTGCTGGCCGCGATCGTCGCGACCGTCGTGGCCGTCCTGCTCATCTTCGTGATCTTCTCGGGGGACGTGCCCAAGCAGCCGCCGCAGCCGAAGGTCGTCCCCGTCACGCCGGCGCTCAGCGCCACCCCCACGCCCAAGGCGACGACGGGCGCCATCGTGCTGCCGGCGACGCCCGCCAAGCAGGCGCTCCCGCGTCTGCCCGGCAAGGCGTCCGCCACCATCGGCACCATCACCGACCGCACGACCGGCATCCGCTACCCGCGCCTAGGCAAGCCGTGGAAGGCCAGGTCGTACCCGCCGTTCTCGGTCGCGCAGCGGGTCGGCAAGGTCGCCGTCCCGCACACGGTGATCGCCTCGGCGATGCTGCCGGGCGACGAGCCGCTGGCCAAGCCGAAGAAGGTCGCCGACTACCGCGAGATCGCCGTCCGCGGTGTCAGGTGGACCCTGCTCACCCAGTACCCGAAGGGCGCCACGCTGGCCTGGACCGGCTCGCGGAATCTGCCGCTCGGCAAGGGGTGGACCCTCGGCTACAAGGTGACCTACCCGGTGGGCAGCGGGCGGCGGACGTCGCAGGCCCTGCTGTCGGTGATCGAGGTCGGCAAGACCAAGCCCGCGATGCTGCTGGCCTCGATCCCCGAGAGCGGCAAGGCCCACTGGCGGGACCTGAACACGATCGCGAAGGCCGTACGCCCCCTGTAGCACAGAAGCATTCTCTAGAATATGGTTCTGGTATTGCCCGTAACCTGGCTGGAGGGTGTGCGATGGCGATCGGATTGAGCGAGGAGCACGAGGCGCTCCACGAATCTGTGAGCGGCTGGGCGAGCCGGAACATCCCGGTTGAGCTGCTGCGAGCCGGGGCCGACGAGCGTCCCGCGTTCTGGGCGGGCCTCGCCGAGCAGGGGCTGCTCGGCCTGCACCTGCCCGAGGAGTCCGGTGGGTCCGGCTACGGGCTGCTGGAGGCCGCCGTCGCGATCGAGGCGCTGGCCGAGCGGATGGCGCCCGGCCCGTACGTGCCGACCGTGCTCGCCGGCGCGGTCATCCACGCCTCCAAGCGCCACGAGCTGCTGCCCGGCCTCGCCGACGGCACGCTCACCGGCGCGGTCGCACTGACCGCCGCGCTGGAGGGCGCGCCCGACGGCGACGGTTCGCTGGTCGTCTCCGGCACGGCCGACCCCGTGCTGGGCGGGTCCCTCGCCGACGTGCTCGTGCTGCCCGTGTCCACGGCCGACGGCGAGCAGTGGATCGCGCTCGACGCCTCCGCCGCCCGCGTCACCTCAATCAAGTCGCTGGATCTGACCAGGCCTGTGGCCCGGGTGGAGCTCGACTCCGTGGCCGTCCCCGCCGACCGTGTGCTCGACGGCGTCGCGGGCCCCGACGTGCGCGGCCTGGCCGCGATCCTGTTCGGCGCCGAAGCGGCCGGGCTGGCGTCCTGGTGCGTCTCGGCCGCCTCCGACTACGCCAAGGTACGCGTCCAGTTCGGCCGCCCGATCGGGCAGTTCCAGGGCATCAAGCACAAGCTGTCGCGGATGCTCGTCGCGCTGGAGCAGGCCCGCGCCACCGTCTGGGACGCCACCCGCGCCACCGGCAGGGAGCAGGAGTACGCCGCGGCGATCGCCGGGGTGATGGCGCCCGACGCGGCCGTCCAGTGCGCCAAGGACGCGATCCAGACCTTCGGCGGCATCGGCTACACCTTCGAGCACGACGTCCACCTGTACTACCGGCGCGCGCTCACGCTGCGCGCGCTGCTCGGCCCGTCCGCCGAGTGGGCCGCCACCGTGACCGCGCTCGCCCTCGACGGCGTCGCCCGCGAGATGGAGATCGACCTACCCGAGGACGCCGAGGAGCTGCGCGAGTCGATCCGCGCGGAGATCGCGGAGCTGGCGCGACTGGAAGGCAAGGAGCAGAAGCGGGCGCTGGCCGAGCGCGGGTTCGTCATGCCGCACCTGCCCAGGCCGTGGGGGCGCGGAGCCAGGCCGCTGGAGCAGGTGCTGATCGCGCAGGAGCTGAAGGCGGCCAAGGTCAGGCTGCCGGCGATGATCATCGGTGCCTGGGTGGTGCCGTCCATCGTCTCGTACGGGACGACCGAGCAGCAGGAACGCTTCCTGCCCAAGACGCTCAGCGGCGAGCTGATCTGGTGCCAGCTCTTCTCCGAGCCCGGCGCGGGCTCCGACCTGGCCTCGCTGCAGATGAAGGCCGAGAAGGTCGAGGGCGGCTGGAAGCTCAACGGCCAGAAGATCTGGACGTCCGTCGCGCACGTCGCCGAATGGGGCATCTGCATCGCGCGTAACTCGTCCGAAGGGTCCAAGCACGAGGGCATCACGTACTTCCTCGTCGACATGAAGGCGCCCGGCGTGACCGTCAGGCCGCTGACCGAGATGACCGGAGAGAACCTGTTCAACGAGGTGTTCCTGGACGACGTGTTCGTCCCGGACGACCTCGTCGTGGGCGAGGTCGGGCAGGGCTGGAAGGTCGCCAGGAACACGCTGTCGAACGAGCGGGTCTCGCTGTCGTCCGGCTCGGGCGGCACCGGCGCGTCCGTGCCCGACCTGCTCGGGCTGGTCGGCAGGCTCGGACGGGAGCTGACACCGGTCGAGGCCCACGAGGTGGCCGGGGTCGTCTGCGAGGGGCACTCCATCAACGCGCTGTCGCTGCGGGTGACGCTCAAGCAGCTCGCGGGCTCCGAGCCGGGCGCCGACGCGTCCGTGCGCAAGCTGCTGTCCACCTCGCACGCGCAGCACGTGTCCGAGACGGCGGTGAACCTGCTCGGGACGGCCGCCGTGGTGGCGGCCGACATGACGCTCGGCGACGTCGGCTACTGGAACAGGGCCGTCCTCGCCACCCGGGCCATGACCATCTACGGCGGCACCACCGAGGTGCAGCTCAACATCATCGGCGAGCGCATGCTCGGCCTGCCCCGCGACCCCGAACCCGGCAAGTAACGCAGCAGGCCCTGAGGGCAGGCTCGGGGCCGTTTCTCAGGGCGCCACCGGCTGGAGCGGGCTCGGGGTGCCGGATGTGGCGGGGGCCGGGACGCCGACCTTGATCTCGCCGACGCACGCCGAGCGGCCGTCCACCGTGCGGACGGCCACCTCGGTGCCCGCGCCGGTGACCGTGGCGAACGTCCAGCCGAAGTCCCGGCCCGCGCTGACCTCGGCCGCTCCGCTGCCGAGCCGTACGGCGAGCCTGGTCTCCGACGGGTTCAGGTAGCCGACCTGGACCGTCCACTCGCCCTGCGGCAGCGGGAGCGGCAGGCGGAACCGGAGCTCGGACGCGCCGACCGGCACGCAGGCGGCGCGCTGGGGGATCGTCAGCCCCTCGATGCTCACCGGGCGCAACCGGCCCTCCTGGTCGAACGTCAGCGGGTTCGGCACCGGGCCCGCCAGCCGCCTGGTCCACGTGACCGGGTGCGGCGCGACCGGGCCGAGCACCTTGGACGCCAGCGCGTAGTCGTAGAAGAAGGCGGCGTAGACGACCCTGGACGGCACGTGGCCGTCGAGGATGACGGCGTTCTCGGGGGCGTGCTTGAGCGCCACCCTGGCGGTCTCGACGTAGCTCTTGACGTGCTCACCGAGCGGCAGGCGGCCATACGCGGCGACCGACCAGACCGAGCCCGCCGCCGCCAGTGCGGCCACGAGCGCCGCCAGCGGCTTCCAAACCCTTCTGAGCAGCCTGGAGGGCACTCCGCGACCTTCCGGCTGCGCGCCCTGGAGTGGGCCCTCCATGAGCGGGCCGCTCCCGAGCTGGCCGTTCTGGAGCGGGATGAAGGCCAGGCCGAGGACGAGCGCCAGCACCATGGCCGTCGAGGAGACGTAACGCAGCTCGTAACCGCCCAGATCGGGGCCGAGCTGCTCGATCCGTCCGATCATCACCGGGACCACGTCGGCCAGCACGACGTATCCGAGCAGCGTCAGCCAGGCCAGCCAGGCGCGCGGCCGGTAGCGCAGCGAGACGCCCACCACCACCGCCGCCACGGCGAGACAGACCCACTCCAGCGCGGGCGGCGTGGCGGCGATCGCGTAGTCCTCGCCGATCGGACGCCACTGCCACGGCCCGCCCAGCGCGGTGGGCAGCAACGCCCCCGACAGCAGCTTCCCGGCGAACTGCGCGGCCACCCCTAGATCGGGCAGGGACGGCCGCACCGTCTCGTTCGTGAGCTGCACGGACGTGAACAACTGCCGGAAGAAGACGGCCGCGTACGCGGCGACCACCCCCGAGTACAGCAGCCACGCCGGCCACCGCCGTCCCCGTGGCAGCCACCCCAGGCTCAGCACGGCCGCCAGCACCAGGATGAACGGCGCCTTGACGAAGAAGGCCATCGCGAACACCGTCCACGCCGCGGCGGCCAGCGCGTGCCTGAAGCGTCCCGTCCGGGTGTAGACGACGTGCGAGGCGAGCGCCATCGGCAGCGCGACCTGGAACGGGAGCGTCTCGATCACCACCGCCCACCACGACAGGGACGAGATCGTCATCGGGGTCAGCAGGTAGAAGCCCAGCGGCAGCAGGATGGCCGGGCGCGACCCGAACAGCAGGCGCAGCAGCCGCAGCAGCGCCAGCCCTGCCGCCGCCTGCAACCCGATCGTCACCGCGTGGGCCAGCACGTCGTTGTAGACGCCCAGGCGTCCCATCGCCCACTGGATCGCGAACGGCCCCGGCACCAGGTGGCCGTAGTCGACGCGCATCAGGTAGTCCCAGGACAGGCCGTGCTCCAGGCCGCGGGCGATGAACGTGAAGTCGTCCTGGCGGAAGTACGTCCTGCGGACCAGCTCGAACTTCCACACGAGCTGCAGGGCGATCATGACCAGCGCGGCGGCCAGCACCGCGTCGCCGCGCGCCCACGTACGAGCCTCCGCCGTCGCCCCGCCCGCCGCCACCCCGCTCCCTCCCACCGGAAGAGCGGCCGTTCAGCCTCTCCGGTTGGAGAGCCGCCGTACGTACACCGGCCCTTCCTGCTGAAGAGTAGCCAGCTGGTGATTTATGCGGAATGCCCGTTGTGCGGTTGTGATGTCATAGCGGGGTGCCGCACACGACCCGCGCCGGGCCCGTCGCCGCCCTGCTGGGTCTCGCGCTCGGGCTGCTCGCTCTCGGGCCCGCTCTGGGCTGGGGGTTCATCCTCGTGCAGGACATGGTCTTCGTCCCCGACCCCGCCTTCAGCCGCTTCACCTTCGGACTCGCGGGCGGCGCCCCCCGCGTCGTGCCCAGCGACGCCGTCGTCACCGCTCTGTCGGCCGTCCTCCCTGCGGAGCTGGTCCAGAAGCTGATCCTGCTTGGGATCTTCGCCCTCGGCTGCTCGGGTGCGGCCCTGCTCGTCCCCTCGCCGGCGACGGCCCCCCGCCTGGTGGCCGGCGCCTGCTACGTGTGGAACCCGTACGTGGCGGAACGCCTCCTCATGGGGCAGTGGGCGCTGCTGCTGGGCTATGCGGGCCTCCCGTGGGCGGTGCGCGCCGCCGTCCGCCGACGCCACCTGGCGTGGGCGCTCCTCCCTGCGGCGGTGGGCGGGTTCGCCGCCATGACGATCACCGCCCTCACGGTGCTCCCGGTCCGCGCCCTGACCTTCCACCCCCGTGGCGCGAGCCGAAGCCGCGCAGCCCGCGACCACCGCGAGGGCGGCGGGGGGCGTGGGGGCCGAGCGGGGGACATCGTTCGAGCGGCGGTGGCGCTGCTCGCGTTCAGCCTGCCGTGGCTGCTGCCCGCGCTCGCGCGTCCCGGCACCCTCACGGGGGACCCGGTCGGTGTGGACGCCTTCGCCGTACGGGCCGACGGGCCGCTCGGGGCGCTGGCGAGCCTGCTGTCTCTGGGCGGGATCTGGAACGCCAACGCGGTCCCCGCAGGTTACGAGACGCTCCCATCGGCGCTGGCCAGGCTGGTGCTGGCCGTCGCAGGCATCACCGCCTTCGCGCTGGCAGGGCGTGGCCGGCTCGCTGAAGGGCAGGCCGGGGGCGGGCCGTTCGAGGGGCAGGGCGGTGGGGGTGGGGTGGTCGGTGACGGTGGGGTGTCGTGGCGGCGGGGGCTGGTGGTGGCGGCCGCCGTGGGGTTCGTCGTCGCGGCCCTCGGGGTGGGTGAGGCGGGACGGGACGTCCTCCGCCGGCTCGTCGGCGTCTGGGGCGGTTTCGCGCTCTTCCGGGACGCCCAGCAGTTCGTAGCCCCGCTGGCCCTGCTGGTCGCCGTCGGCCTCGGCGTGCTGACCGCGGCGGCCGGGCGGCGGTGGGCGGCGGTGATGGTCCTGGTGCCGCTCGCCGTGTCGCCGGCGATGGCGTGGGGGGCGGCGGGGGCGCTGGAGGCCGTCCGGTACCCGGACGCCTGGTTCGCGGCCCGTGAGGTCATCCGGGCGGACCGGGTGCCCGGCGACGTGCTCGTGCTGCCCTTCGAGTCGTACCGGAGGTTCGACTGGAACGGTCGGCGGGCGGTGCTCGACCCGGCGCAGCGGTTCTTCGCCGTCCCCGGCCGCGAGGTGGTGGCGGGCGACTCCGTGCGCGTGGGGGAGTGGCGGGTGTCGAGCGAGAGTGAGCGCGGTCAAGAGGTAGAACGCGTACTAGAAAAGCCCTCGCCAGATGTGGCGGCGGCAGGCTTCCGGTTCGTTCTCGTCGACGCCGGCACGGAGAGTGAGCGGCAGTGCTTCGCGACGTGGTTGAAGATGGCACCAGTGGTGATGGACGGTCCCGAGGTGCGGCTGTACCGGCTGGACGGAGGCGCCGGGCGGGGTTCGCCCGAGTAGCGCCGCCGATTAGCGGATTTATGAAACTTTCGCTTAGCTACTTCCGAGTAGCAAGAATTGGTTCTAGGTTTGGGGCACCCCGCACCCGCCGCCGAGGAGGAACCCCCCGTGATAAAGATCCTCTTAGCAGCGATCATCGGCATCGCCGTGGCAGCACTCGTGGCGACGGTCACCACCGTCTCGCTGACCGGCGCCACCGCCACGCCGGTCAACAAGCCGCTCTACAACTACGGCGACCGGTAGTCCGAACGATCATGGCGCCCTCCCGCCAAGGGGACGAGAGGACGAGCCGACGACCACTGCTGGAGATCGTCGTTCCCGCGTACAACGAGGAACGGCGGCTCCCTGAGGGGCTCATGCAGCTGTGCGCGAAGCTTGCCCGGATGCCGTTCCCGACCGCCGTCATCGTCGTCGACAACAACAGCGCCGACAGCACCGCCGAGATCGTCAGGACCTGGCCGCGGGGGGCCGTGCCGGTCCGGCTCGTCGAGTGCGCGACGCCCGGCAAAGGGGCCGCGGTGCGGGCGGGGCTGCTCGAGACCCGCGCGCCCTTCGTGGGCTTCTGCGACGCGGACATGGCCACCGAGCTGAAGGCGATCGACGTCGCGTTCGGCCTGCTGCTGTCGGGGGAGCGGGTGGTGATCGGCTCGCGCGCGCACACCTTCTCGGACGTGGAGAACCGGCACAGCCGGGTGCGCGAGCTGGGCGCCGTCGGCTTCCGCGCGCTGGCCAGGGTGCTGGTGCGCGGGGTGAGCGACACCCAGTGCGGGTTCAAGTTCTTCGACGGCGTGCTGGCCCGCGAGGCCGTCGCCGGCCTGCGCACGCCCGGGTTCGCGTTCGACGTCGAGCTGCTCGCCCGCTGCGTCGCGCTGGGGGCGAGCGTGCTGGAGATCCCCGTCCAGTGGCGGGACATGCCGGGCTCGCGCTTCTCCCCGGCCAGGCACAGCGCGGGAATCCTGCTGGAGCTGGCCAGGATCTGGCTGCGGCTCCGGTCCGCACCGCGCGCCGGCGCGCGGCCCGCCTGGGAACAGCCGCTCGACCCTGTCGGATCTCCGTGAACATCGCCGTCGTCAACTGGCGTGATCCGTGGCACCCGGCCGCCGGAGGCGCGGAGACCTATGCGTGGGAGCTGGCCCGCCGTTTCCGGAAGTCCGGCCACAGGGTGTGCTTCGTCACCGCGCGCGGGCCTGGACAGCACGGCAAGGCCAAGGTGGAGGGGGTGCGGGTGGCCAGGATGGGCGGCGCGTTCACCGTCTATCCGCGGGTGCTGGTCTGGCTGCTGCTCCGGCGCCGGCTGTTCGACGTGGTGCTCGACTGCCAGAACGGCATCCCGTTCTTCACCCCGTGGGTGCTGCCGCGCCGCACCAGGGTCTGCTGCGTGGTGCACCACGTCCACGACCGGCAGTTCGAGGTGCACCTGCCGCGGTGGCTGGCCGCAGTCGGGCACTTCCTGGAGGGGCCGGCGTCCAGGTGGACGTATCGGCGGCGGCAGAGCGTGGCCGTGTCGCCGTCCACGGTGGTCGCGATGCGCGAGCGCCTCGGCTGGACGGGACCCATCCAGATCATCCCGAACGGCGTGAGCGTCGGCGCAAGCGGAAAGCCCAGGAGGAGTGGTGAGCCGCGGCTCGTCTGCGTGGGGCGGCTGGTCGCGCACAAGCGGGTGGACCTGCTGCTCGACGCCGTCCCGGAGCTGCGCAAGCGCTGGCCGGGCCTGACGGTGGACGTCATCGGCAGAGGCCCGGAGGAGGCGCGGTTGCGCGCCCGCCTGCCCGAGGGCGTCACCATGCACGGCTACCTGCCGGAGGCGGACAAGGAGCTGCTCATCTCGTCGGCCTGGCTCCAGGTGAACGCCTCGCAGGGCGAGGGCTGGGGGCTGTGCGTGCTGGAGGCCGCCGCGCTCGGCGTCCCGACCGTGGCGTTCGATGTGGACGGCCTGCGCGACGCGGTACGGCACGGCGAGACCGGCTGGCTCCTCCCCGAGGGCGCCGACCTGGCCAAGGGCATCGGCGCGGCCCTGGACGAGCTCGACGACACCTATAACGAGAAATGTCGGAACTGGGCGGCGACCTTTTCGTGGGACCACAGCGCCGAACTCATGACCGCCCTGCTTCAGGGCCGTCCGCCAGGCTTGGAGGAGCGGTGACCGAGCGGTTACGGCATCGGCTCTGGCTGGCGATCTGCTGCCTGGGCTTCGCCGTCCTGACCTTCACCACCAGGCCGGGCAGCGTCATCTCCGACACCAAGCTCGACCTGTCGCTCAACCCGGTCGGCTGGCTGGAGCGCGCCTCCCACCTGTGGGACCTGCAGCACTTCGGCCAGTTGCAGAACCAGGCCGCCGGATACCTGTTCCCGATGGGCCCGTTCTTCGCCCTCGGCGACCTGGCCGGGGTGGCGCCCTGGGTGACCCAGCGGCTCTGGCTGACGCTGCTGCTCTGCGTGGCGTTCCTCGGCGTCGAGCGGCTGGCCAGGCAGCTCGGCGTCGGCACCCCGGGAACCCGGATCGCGGGCGCGCTCGCGTACGCGCTGGCGCCGCGCGCGCTGTCGATCCTGGGCGAGATCTCGGTCGAGTGGCTGCCCGCCGCGCTGCTGCCGTGGATCCTGATCCCGCTGCTCACCGCGTCGGAGACGGGCCAGCGGGCCAGAGGGGCGGTCAGGTCGGCGCTGGCGGTGGCGCTGTGCGGGGGCGTGAACGCGGTCGCCGTGCTGGCCGTGCTCGTCGCACCGGTGGTCTACATCCTCACCCGGCCCCGCGTGGTCCCGCGCTGGCGGCTGCTCGGCTGGTGGACGGCCGCGGTCTCGGTGGCGACCCTGTTCTGGTGGCTGCCGCTGCTGCTGGTCGGCCGGTACGCCTTCTCCTTCCTGCCGTACACCGAGACGTCCTCGACCACCACGCAGGTCACCTCGCTGACGAACGTGCTGCGCGGCGCGTCCGACTGGGTGCGGTTCCTGACGGTCGGCGGCGTCACCGACCAGCCGGCCTCGTACGCGATCGCCACCTCCGCCGCGATGGTCGTGGTCACCGGGCTGCTGGCCGCGCTCGGGCTGGCCGGGCTGGCCCGGCGCGACCTGCCCGCGAAGGGCTTCCTCATCGCGCTGTTCGTCCTGGGCGTGGCCGCGTTGGTCGCCGGGCACGTCAGCTCGCTGGAGCCGGTCGTGGCCGAGCCGGTCCGGTGGCTGCTCGACGGCCCGCTCGCGCCGCTGCGCAACCTGCGCAAGTTCGACCCTCTGGTGCGGCTGCCGCTCGCGTTCGGCGTGGCGCACCTGCTGGCCGGGGCCAGGCTGCCGCTGCGGTCGGTGTCGGTGGTGGCGTTCGCCGGGCTGGTGCTGCCCGTGTTCAACCAGGGCCTGGCCGCCCCCGGCGCGTTCAAGGAGGTGCCTCTCTACTGGCGCGAGGCCGCGGCGTGGGTCAACGAGAACGCCGGCGACGACGGCGTGCTGGTCGTGCCCGGCGCCAAGTTCGGCGAGTACCTGTGGGGCAGGCCGATGGACGACCCCATGCAGCCCCTGTTCCACGCCCGCTGGACCACCAGGCAGGTCACGGCCGCCGGGTCGGTGGGGCTGACCAGGCTGCTCGACGCGATCGACCAGCGGCTCACGTCCGGGCAGGGCTCGCAGGGCCTCACGGACGTGCTGCGCAGGATGGGCGTGCATTACCTGCTCGTCAGGAACGACCTGGTCAGAGCGAACCTCCAGGGCGCCTGGCCGGCCAGGATCTACCAGGCGCTGCGTGATTCGCCCGGCGTCACCAAGGTGCGCTCGTTCGGCGGCGAGGTGGGCGACACCGCCACCGACGACGTGATCGACTCCGTCGACTGGCCGTTCCCCGCGCTGGACCTGTATGAGGTGACGGGCAGCGCCGACCTGGTCCAGGTGCGGACGGCGAGCGACACGCTGCGGGTCGTCGGCGGCCCCGACTCGCTGCTCACGATGGGCGACCTCGGCCTGCTCGGCGACGCCCCGGTGCTGGTCAACGGCGACGCGGGCAAGCGCGAGGCGCCGACCGTGGTGAGCGACGCGCTGCGGCTGCGCGAGCGCCAGTTCGGCGAGATCAGATCCAACTGGACGCCGACGCTGACCGCCGACAGGCGCGACGACTTCTCCGGCGTCAGAGCCCTCGACCTGCTGGAGGACGGCTGGCTGGCCGACACGGCGACCGCCGAGTACGACGGCGTCTCCAACGTGACCGCGTCCTCCTCCGTCGCCGACGCCGGTGCGGTGCCCGGCATCAGCTCCACCGGGCACAGCGCCTGGGCCGCTCTGGACGGCGACTACGAGACCAACTGGGAGAGCGGCGGCTGGAAGGCCCCTGAGGGGGAGTGGCTGCGCGTGGACCTGCCCGGCCCCAGGACCATCCCCGCTCTGAAGGCGACCTTCACCAACAACGTGCTGCTCGGGCAGTCGGTCAAGCGGGTGGCCGTGGAGACCGAGGGCGGCCGGGTGGAGCAGGACGTCCAGCGGACGAACAGCCCGCAGGCGCTGCGCGTCCCGCCGGGGCCGACGAGCTGGGTGCGGATCAGGATCCTCGGCACCTACGACGGCCGGTGGAGCTTCGTGCAGCGGGTCGGGATCACCGAGCTGGCCATTCCCGGCATCCTGCCGGGCCGCACCGTGCGGCTGCCCGGCTCGGACGGCGACGTGCACGTCATGGACCGGGGGCTGGACGTCCGTCCCGAGTGCATGCGCAACCAGTCCAGGTGGATCTGCAACCCGCTCCTGGCGAGACCGGGAGAGGAGGGCGCCGGGTTCGACCGGACCTTCACCGTCGGCTCCGCGCACAAGACGAACCTGCGGGGTTCGGCCATCCTGCGAGATCCCCAGCTCGTTGACCGTTTCACCCGGCTCAGCCCGGACCTGACCACAGTCACCGGCTCGTCCCAGATGAGCAAGGACGCCGTCGTCGGGCCGCGGTCGGCGTTCGACGCCGACGCCGGCACGACGTGGGTCCCGGCGGCCGCGGACGCCGAGCCCACCCTCACGCTCGGCTGGCGGGGCAGGCGGACCGTCTCGCGGATCCAGGTCGCCCGCCCCGGCGGTGACAAGCAGCCGCTCGACATGGTCGTCACCGGTGACAAGGGCGCCGTCCGCAGCGGCAGGGTGGGCGCCGACGGCTTCCTGCGGTTCAAGCCGCTCTCCACGTCCCGGCTCAAGCTGCGCTTCTACCCGGTCTCCAGACGCTTGCAGGTGACCGAGCTGGTCATCCCCGGCGTCAGCCCGGCGAGCAGGCCCGAGGGCATCCCGTTCCGGCTGTCGTGCGGGCAGGGGCCCAGGATCCAGGTGAACGGCGCGACCGTGCCGACCAAGGTCGCAGGAACCTACGCCGACCTGCTGGAGCAGCGGCCCGTGCGGTTCACCGGCTGCGGGAGGACGGCGCTCGCGGCGGGCGACAACCGGGTGCGCGTCGCGGGCTGGGAGCCGTGGGGGATCGCGAACCTGGTGGTCGGCTCGCTGCCCTCGGGCCCGCCGCCGGTGGAGGGCGCGGCCGTCGCCGGCACCTGGTCGCCGTCGGTGCGCGAGGTGCGGGTCACCGCGCCGAAGGACGCCTTCCTCGTCGTCAACGAGAACTACAACACCGGCTGGCAGGCCACCCTGGACGGCCAGACGCTGCGCCCGGCCCGCCTCGACGGCTGGAAGCAGGCGTGGGAGCTGCCCGCGGGCACGTCGGGCACCGTACGCCTGGAGTACCTGCCCGACCGGCCGTACTGGCTCGCCCTGGCGCTCGGGCTGGTCGGCATCGCGGTGCTCGCCCTGGTGGCGCTGGTGCTGCGCGGGCCGCGTCCCGAGCACGTGCAGGAGACCGCCCCCGCCGCCGACTCCCGGCTGTCGCGCTGGCGCGTCCCCTACACGATCGTGCTGGGCCTGGCGTTCGGCGGCTGGGTGTCGGGCTGGCCCGGCATGCTCGCCACAGTGGCCGCGACGGCGGGCGTGCTCTGGGCGCGCGGACGCCTGCGCGGGACGCACTGGACGCCTGCCGGGCTGTTCGGCGGGGCCGCGCTCAGCCTGGCCCTGGCCATGGCCCTGCGCGACCACGGCGTGGCCGCCGACCTGCTGGCCGACCAGGTGCCGCAGCTCATCGCCTGCGCGGCCATGGGAGCGCTGTTCGGGCAGCTCGTCACGGAGCCGGGGCCACCGGCTGTGGAGCCGGCGACTCCGGCGGCCGAGCGGCAGCAGCTGACCGGCGCCCGCTGAGCCGCAGCGCGCTCTCCTCGACGAGGTGGTAGCTGCCGATGCTGACCAGGAGTGTGATGAGGAAGGTCGGCAGCGCGACCCGGACGAAGTCGCCGCCGAACAGCGGGCTGCCAGTGATCTTGTAGTAGAGGGTGATCACCGGCGCGTGCCAGAGGAAGAAGCTGTACGAGACGCGTCCCAGATAGGCCGTGGCGGGGTTGCCGAGCACGCGGTGCCTGAGCGAGTCGTGCCGGCCGGCGAGCGCGAACGGCGCGACCACCAGGACGGCCACCGCGGTCTCCAGCACCATCCGCCACAGCGACTGCGACAGGCTCGGCAGCGTCAGCGTGCGCGGGCCCGCCAGCTCGGTGCTCAGCACCGCGTACAGCAGCAGCGCCAGCACCAGGAACTGGGGGGCCAGCGCGTCGATCACCTTGCTCCGCCCGATCCACACCGACAGCACCGCCATCGCCATCCCGGCGGCGAAGTAGACGAGGTGGTACGGCAGCCAGAGCGCCATCTCCGGCTGGTCCAGGACGTGCGAGACGACCGCGCTCGCCAGCGAGACCACTGGCAGCACGGCGATGCCCGCCAGCAGCCGCACCGGCCTGTTCCCCCGCCGCGCCCAGCCGTGCAGGGCCCACGCGAGCACCGGCAGCAGGACGTAGAAGGCCATCTCGATGGGCATCGTCCACATCTGGTAGAGGCCGTCGGGGGCCTGCTGCTGCTCGGTGTAGTTCTGCAGCAGGAGCAGCCACTTGGCCCAGCCCGTCCAGTCGAGCGAGCTCCACGCCCACAGCGCCAGCGCCGTCACCAGCCAGTACGCGGGCAGCACGCGGAGCACCCTGCGCCACAGGTAGCGCCCCACGTGGGGGCGCGGCGCGTCCTCCAGCACCGCGCGGGCCCACGGACGGTAGAGCAGCAGGCCGGACAGCAGGAAGAAGATCGGGACGGCGATGCCCAGCCTGGTGGTCATCCAGGCGAACATCCCGTCGCGGTACATCACCCCCGTGTTGCCGCCGACGTGCAGCACCCACACGCCGAGCGCCGCCAGGGCGCGGATGCCGTCGAGCGCGGCATCGCGCCCTTTCACGGACGCTTCCTCAGCACCAGGACGAGGTTCCACGTGGCGAACTCCCTGACGATCGGGGCCTTCAGCACCGGACGGCACCACCAGGGCAGGTAGCGGGGCAGGGCGTCCACCAGGTCCGCCTGGGGGTGGGACGCCGCCCAGCGCAGGCCCTGGGCCACCGAGACGGGGTAGAGGCTCTGGCCGTAACGATTCTTGGGCGGCTTACCGTATTTGTCCTGATATTTCCGGGCGGCCCTGTCGCCTCCGAGATAGTGCCAGGGCGAGGTCTCGTGGCCGCCCCAGGGGGAGAGCCAGTTGGTGTACGCGAGGAAGACCAGCCCGCCCGGCCTGGTGACCCTGACCATCTCCGCGGCCATCCGCCACGGCTCCGCGACGTGTTCCAGGACGTTGGAGGAGAAGCAGACGTCCACCGCCGAGGTGCGGACGGGCAGGTCCAGCGCGCTGCCGAGCAGGCCGCCGCTGGGCGCGCCCTGGCCGGCCAGCTCGCCCGCGTCGACGTCCACGCAGACGCAGCGGGCGCCGTGGCGGCGGAACTCGGTCGCGAAGAAGCCGGGGCCGCCGCCGACGTCCAGGACGGTCCTGCCGTCGAGGTCGACGTACCGGCTCAGTTGGGCGGCCGTGTCCCTGGCGAGGGTGGTGTAATAGCCGCGCCCGTCACTCTGCTCCGACCTGAAGGCACGGAACAGCCGGACGGACCGCGCCAGGTTGGCGCGTATGGGCATATTTCCCTCTTTCATAGGCAAAGCCACGATAGAACCTGTTTCTATCGATTTGATTGCGGCTGCATACCAGGCAGTGACGCATGTCACTCACTGTCATACTTTGTTGCCGGATGCTCGGGCAAGACGACAACAGGTTCTAGAATCGCGGAGGCCTCGATGGGTCGCATGTCCACGCTCGTCCTCATCGGCGTCGGAGCGTTCTTCATCGCGCTCGCCCCGCTGCTGAAATTCTGGGCGGCAGGCAAGATCATCGCGGCTCCGGCGAACCAGTTCAGCATCTCCCGGCTGGAGGCCAAGGGCGCCCAGTACTTCTCCAAGCAGGACCTGAAGGTCCTCACGGCCGACCTCGACATCATCGTCACCACCCGCGGCGACGTGAAGGACGCCACCTCCGAGCGGGTCGTCTGGGACGAGGCCACCGTGGTCAACGACGTCACCAACAAGCGCCCGCAGATCGACCTGTCCGACCGGCGCAGCGCCTTCGACAGGTACACCGGCGTGGGCCTGAACTGCTGCGGCGTCAACGTCGGCAAGGCCCCGGTGACCCTGGAGGGTCAGATCTACCTGTTCCCGTTCGGCGTGGAGAAGAAGACCTACAAGGTGTTCAACTCCTCGGCGGAGAAGGCGTTCGACGCGCGCTTCGTCCGCGAGGACACGGTCAACGGCCTGCCGGTGTACGTGTTCGAGCAGGACGTCCCGCCCACCAAGACGCAGACCCTGACCGCGCCCGCCTCGGTGCTCAACATGACCGAGAAGGGCGACGTGCAGGTCGACCGCTGGTACGACGGCAAGACCACGTTCTGGGTCGAGCCCACCACGGGCGCGCCCGTCAAGCAGGAGCAGCAGCGGCACGAGGTCCTCAAGACCGCCGACGGTGTCGAGCGCTCGCCGGCCTTCGTCGCCACCGCCAAGATGACCGAGGCGACCGTGGCCGACCTGGTGAAGACCGCCGAGGCGGGCAAGAGCCAGGTGAATCTGCTGCGCAACGTCATCCCGCTGGTGCTGCTGATCGTGGGGGTCGCCCTGGTGCTCGCGGGCGTCGTCCTGGGGCGGCGGCCGTCGTCGGCCACGACGGGTAACTAGAACGAGTTCTCGCCAGTTTGTTACTCGCCAGTACCGATCGAACATTCTAGGGTAGAACGCGTTGCAGTTCGTTGGCGGACGGTCGTATCTTCGGCTCATGCGGACACGAGTCACGGACATGTTCGGAATCGAGCTCCCGATCTTCGCGTTCAGCCACTGCCGCGACGTGGTCGCCGCGGTCAGCCGCGCGGGCGGCATGGGCGTGCTCGGCGCTCTCTACTTCACTCCGGAAGAGCTCGAAATGGAGCTCAAGTGGATCGACGACCACGTCGACGGCCGCCCGTACGGCGTGGACGTCGTCATGCCCGCCTCCTACGAGGGCGCCGACTTCGCGCCCGACGAGCTGGTGGGCCGCCTGCAGGCGATGATCCCCGAGGGGCACCGCCGGTTCGTCGAGGACCTGCTGGCGGCGCACGGGGTCCCGCCGCTGTCGGCGGACGCCGACGCCGGCAAGGTTCTGCTCGGCTGGACCGACGCCACCGCCCGCCCCCAGGTCGAGGTGGCGCTGCGGCACCCCATCGCGCTGCTCGCCAACGCCCTCGGCCCGCCCCCTGCGGACGTCGTGGAGCTCGCCCACGCGCACGGCGTCAAGGTCGCCGCCCTCGCCTCCACCCCGCGCCACGCGCTCAAGCAGGTGGAGGTGGGCGTGGACGTCGTCGTCGCCCAGGGCACCGAAGCGGGCGGACACACCGGTGAGATCTCCACCATGGTGCTGATCCCGCAGGTGGTGGACGCGGTGGACGTCCCGGTGCTGGCGGCGGGCGGCATCGGCAACGGCCGCCAGATGGCCGCCGGCCTCGCTCTCGGCGCCGAGGGCGTCTGGACGGGCTCGCTCTGGCTGACGGTCGAGGAGGCCGACACCCCCGACATGGCCAAGCAGCGCATCCTGCAGGCGACCTCCCGCGACACCGTCCGCTCCAGAAGCTGGACAGGCAAGCCGGCCCGCCTCCTCAAGAACGAGTGGACCGACGCCTGGGAGGCGCAGGAGTCGCCGGGCACGCTCCCGATGCCGCTGCAGTTCATGCTGGTCTCGGACGCGCTGCGCCGGATCGGCCGCTCGGACGCCGCCGAACTCGCCACCTTCCCCGCAGGTCAGATCATCGGCCTCACCAACCAGATCCGCTCGACGAGGGACGTCATGTACTCGCTGGTGGAGGAGTACGCCGAGGCCCAGGAACGCCTCACCCGCATCACCGACTCCTGACCGTCACCCCATCTCGAGGTCGTCCTCAAGGCGGTCCTCGGTGCCGAAGAACTCGTCGGCCTCCCGGCGTATCTCTTCGTGGTCCACTCGCGGAAGTTTCTGGTGGGCGGCGACGAGTTCTTCGGCGCTCAGACGGCGCTCACATGGCTGCTCGATGGGCATGGTCAGACAGTAGTGTGCCCGCTACATTCAGTGGCCCTTGTAGGCGGGGGTGCGCTTGTCGCGGAAGGCTCGGGTGCCCTCCTTGGCGTCCTCGGAGCCGATCACCGGCCAGCCGAGGTCGTCCGAGACCTTGAGGGCCTCCGGTTCGGCGAGGCCGAGGGTGTCGCGGTAGGTGCGGAGGATGGCCTGGACCGCCAGAGGGCCGGAGGCGGCGATGTCGGTCGCCAGCTCGCGGGCCGCCGTCAGGGCCTGGCCGTCCGGGACGACCCTGTTGACCAGCCCCATCGCCAGGGCCTCGGCGGCGGTGATCGAGCGGCCGGTGAGCAGGAGGTCCATGGCGTGGCAGTACGGGATCTGGCGCGGCAGCCGGACCGCGCTGCCACCCATGGGGAACAGGGCGCGCTTGGCCTCGAAGAGGCCGAGCGTGGCCGACTCGGCCACCACCCGCAGGTCGGTGCCCACCAGGAGCTCCGTGCCGCCCGCCACCGCGTAGCCCTCCACCGCGCAGACGACGGGCTTGGTCGGCAGGTCCTCCCTGAGCAGCCCCTTCCAGTGGAAGTTGGCGATCTGGGCTGCTCGGGCCTGCACTTCCGGGTCCGTGGAGGGGCGGCCCATCGCCTTGAGGTCGGCGCCCGCGCAGAACGTGCCGTTCGCGCCGGTCAGGACGGCCACCCGGACGTCGGTCTCGGCCGAGACGTAGGCCCAGGCCGAGGCGAGGCCCACCAGCATGTCCGAGGAGAGGGCGTTGCGGGCTTCGGGCCGGTCCATAGTGACGATCACCAGGTGGCCGTCGCGTTCGATCCGGCAGTGGGGGGTGCTGATCGGCAGGAGTTCCACGGACGCCTCCACAGGAGTAGATCAAGCGCTTGCTAGGGGCCGATAGTACCTCGCGAACCGCCCTCGGACGACGGCTCGCGCGTCCGGAGGTGAGGCGGTCCACCGGCGTCGCGGCGCCTCGGAGCGATCTTCGAATCAAGCGCTTGCTCAGCGCTTTCCTCGCGGGATACGCTGCGATGGCAAACGAGAACAGGTTCTTGTTTTTTCCCGCCTGAGCACCTGATGAGGAGTTCCGATGGGCACGCTCGGTTTCTGGAGGCTGGCGCAGGCGGATCCCGGGTGGACAGCCGCCGTGGACCCCGACGGCACGCAGCACCGCGCCGGTGACCTGCTCGCCCGGGCCAACCGCCTCGTGCATGGGTTGCGGGAACTTGGCCTCAAGCCGGGGGACGGCATCTGCGGCCTGGCTCCGAACGGCGCCGACGGCCTCGTCCTCTACCTGGCGGCCCTCCAGGCGGGCTGGTACTACACCCCGATCAACTGGCACCTGACCGGCCCCGAGATCGCTTACATCGTGGCCGACAGCGAGGCCAAGGCGTTCTTCGTCCACCCCCGATACGCGAGCGAGGGCGCGCGGGCGGCCGAGGCCATCGCCCCGGAGCGCCGCTTCCTCCTCGGTACGGGCGAGGGCGGCGCCGTCGCGGCGTTCCGTCCCATGGCAGAGCTGACAGCGGGACGGCCCGACACCCTGCCGGAAGGGCGCACCGCCGGGACGACCATGCACTACACCTCGGGCACCACCGGCAAGCCGAAGGGCGTCAAGCGCCCGCTCAGCGGGCTCGACCCGGACGACGCCGCCGAGCTGATGTCGTTCCTGCCGGGCCTGTTCGGCATCACGCCGGGCCAGCCGAACGCGCATCTGGTCACGTCCCCGAACTACCACACGGCGGTCACCCAGTTCGGCGGGACGGCCCTGCACATGGGGCACACGCTCGTCTACATGGACAAGTGGGACGCCGAAGAGACGCTCAAGCTCTGCGAACGGCACCGGATCACCAACTCGCACCTGGTCCCGACGCACTTCAAGCGGCTGCTCGCGCTCCCCGAGGAGGTCAGGAACAGCTACGACCTGTCGTCGCTGCGATGGATGATCCACGCGGCGGCCCCCTGCCCGATCCCCGTGAAATGGGCGATGTTCGAGTGGTGGGGCGAGTGCATCTACGAGTACTACGCGGCCACCGAAGGCGGCGGCACGCTGGCCACCCCCGAGGGCTGGAAGTCCCATCCGGGCACGGTCGGCTCCGCCTGGCCGATCAGCGAGCTGCTCATCGTGGACGACGCGGGGGAGCCCGTCCCGACCGGCTCCCCCGGCACGATCTACATGAAGATGCTCGGCGCCACCTTCGAGTACAAGGGCGACCCCGCCAAGACCGCGGAGAACCGCCTCAAGGACTTCTTCACCGTCGGCGACATCGGCTACCTGGACGCCGACGGCTTCCTCTACCTGTGCGACCGCAAGGCCGACATGATCATCTCGGGCGGGACGAACATCTACCCGGCCGAGATCGAGAACGAGATCATGATCCACCCGAAGGTGGCGGACGTGGCCGTGTTCGGCGTCCCGGACGAGGAGTGGGGCGAGCAGATCAAGGCCGTCGTCGAGCCCGCCCCCGGCGTGGCGGCGGGCCCCGAGCTGGTGGCCGAGATCCTGGGCTCGCTGGAAGGCCGGCTGGCCAGGATGAAGTGGCCCAAGACGATCGACTTCATCGACGAGATGCCCCGCGAGCCCAACGGCAAGCTCCTCAAACGCAAGCTCCGCGCCCCGTACTGGGAGGGACACGACCGTGCCATCTGAGCCGCTGGTCGCACAGCACGTCCTGGAGTTCCCCGGCGGCTACACCCGCACGACCGGGCCGGTGATCGGCCGGTTCCTGACCGAGCTGCGCGCCGGCCGGATCGTGGGGGTTCGCACCGCCGAGGGCCGGGTGCTGGTGCCGCCCCTGGAGTACGACCCCGCCACCGGCGACTCCGTCACGGACGAGTACGTCGAGGTGGGCCCGGCAGGGACGGTCACCACCTGCGCCTGGGTGACGCAGCCGCGCGAGACGCACCCGCTCGACCGGCCCTTCGCGTGGGCGCTGATCAGGCTGGACGGCGCCGACACCGCCCTGGTGCACGCCGTGGACGCGGGCAACCCCAAGGCCCTGCGGCCGGGCGCCAGGGTGTGGCCGGTCTGGCGGCAGGAGCGAACCGGCAGTATCACCGACATTTCCCATTTCGTCCCTGAGGTCACGAGGATCGTGTCGCCCGTCCGCACCGAGTACCGGCTCCAGGTGGGCGGCGCGCTGAAGACCTTCCTCGAAGGGGTCGAACGAGGCGTCTTCCTCGGCGGCAGATGCGCGTCCTGCGACAAGGTGTACGTGCCGTACCGGCTCTCCTGCCCGCAGTGCGGCAGCGTCATCGCCGAGCAGGTCGAGCTGCCCGACACCGGCACCATCGCCACGTTCGCCATCAACAACCTGCCCGACCCGCGGGCCCCCGAGGTGCCGTTCGTCAGCGCCTACATCCTCCTCGACGGGGCCGACATCCCGATGATCGCGCTGGTCGGCGGCGTCCCCGCGCACGAGGTACGGCAGGGCATGCGCGTCCGGGCCGACTGGGTGCCGGAGAGCGAGCGGACGCCGTCCATGGCCAACATCCGGTGGTTCGCCCCCACCGGCGAGCCGGACCGGGAGCTGTGATGAGAGACGTCGCGATCGTCGCGTTCGCTCAGACCAGGCACACCGACCACGACACGGGCCTGGCCGAGCCCGAGCTGATCCTGCCCGTCATCAACGAGGTCAAGGAGCGGACCGGCCTGACGAGGTTCGGCTTCACCTGCTCGGGAAGCTGCGACTACCTCGCGGGCGCGCCGTTCTCGTTCGTCTCGGCGCTCGACGCGATCGGCGCCTGGCCGCCGATCTCCGAAAGCCACGTCGAGATGGACGCCGCCTGGGCCCTGTACGAGGCGTGGGTCCGGCTCCAGCACGGCGACGTCGACTCGGCCCTGGTGTACGGCTTCGGCAAGTCGTCGCTCGGCGATCTGCGTACGATCATGACGCTCCAGCTCGACCCGTACTACCTGGAGCCGCTCGGGCTGGACCAGCTCTCCTACGCCGCGTTACAGGCCGCCGCCGTCGGCGCGGACAGGAAGCAGCTCGACGAGATCGCCAGGCGCAGCCGGGCCGACGGGCGGAGCAACCCGTACGCGCTCGACCTGCCCGACCCAGGCGACGAGGGCGACAAGGGCGACACAGTCGAACCGCTCGGCAGCGCCCACATCGCCCCGCTCACGGACGGCGCGGCGGCGGTGGTCCTGGCGGCGGGAGACCTGATCCGCGAGCTGTGCGAGCGGCCCGCCCACATCACGGGCATCGCGCACCGCATCGAGCCCCACTACCTCGGGCTGCGCGACCTCGCCCGGTCGTCCTCCGCCGCCGAGGCCGCGCGGGCGGCCGGGGTCGGCAAGGGGCCCGTCGAGGTGGCCGAGTTGCACGCCCAGTTCGCGCACGAGGAGCTGATCCTGCGCCGCGCGCTGGAACTGCCCGACGACACGGTGATCAACCCGTCCGGCGGCCCGCTGGCGGCCAACCCGGTGATGGCCACCGGCCTCATCCGCCTCGGCGAGGCCGCCGCCCGCATCCACGACGGCCGGGCCGCCCGCACCGTCGCGCACGCGGCGAGCGGCCCCTGCCTGCAGCACAACCTCGTCACGGTCCTGGAGGCGTGAGCGACCCATGAACAGGTGTGCCGTCATCGGCGTCGGTCAGACGCACTACACCACCAAGCGCCGCGACGTGTCGATCGCCGGACTCGTCCGCGAGGCCGCCCTGCGGGCGCTGGAGGACGCCGGCCTGACGTTCAGGGACATCGACGCCGTGGTCATCGGCAAGGCCCCCGACCTGTTCGAGGGCGTGATGATGCCCGAGTCGTACCTGGCGGACGCGCTCGGCGCGGCGGGCAAGCCGATGATGCGGGTGCACACCGCGGGCAGCGTCGGCGGGTCCACGGCGCTGGTCGGAGCCGGTCTCGTCCAGGGGGGCGTGCACGACCGGGTGCTGGTGGTGGCGTTCGAGAAGCAGTCGGAGTCGAACGCCACCTGGGCCCTGTCGACGCACCTGCCGTTCAGCGCGTCGCTCGTGGTGGGTGCGGGCGGCTACTTCGCGCCGCATATCAGGGAGTACATGCGCAGATCGGGCGCCCCTGACCACATCGGGACGCTCGTCGCGGTCAAGGACCGGCTCAACGCGCTGCGCAACCCGTACGCGCACCTGAAGATCCCCGGCATCGACCGCAGGATGGTCGAGTCCACCCCGATGCTGTGGGAGCCGATCCGCTACCTGGAGACCTGCCCGTCCAGCGACGGCGCCTGCGCGATCATCCTGTCCTCCGAGGAGAAGGTCACCGGCACGCCCGCCTGGGTGCACGGCGCCGCCATGCGGTCCGAGCCGATCTTCCGTGCCGGACGTGACACGGTCAGCCCCCAGGCCGGCAAGGACTGCGCCGCCGACGTCTACCGGCAGGCAGGAATCGCCGACCCGCGACGGCAGATCGACGTCGCCGAGGTGTACGTACCGTTCTCCTGGTACGAGCCGATGTGGCTGGAGAACCTGGGATTCGCGGCAGAAGGAGAGGGGTGGAAGCTCACCGAGTCGGGGGCCACCGCGCTCGACGGCGACACCCCGTGGAACGCCTCGGGCGGAGTGCTGTCGAGCAACCCGATCGGCGCGTCCGGGCTGATCAGGTTCGCGGAAGCCGCGCTCCAGGTGCGCGGCATGGCGGGAGAGCACCAGGTGGACGGCGCCCGGCTGGCGCTCGGCCACGCGTACGGCGGGGGAGCCCAGTTCTTCGCGATGTGGATCGTCGGACGGGAGAGGCCCTGATGGAGTTCAACCACGCGGACCTGTTCGAAGCGCTCGCCGACGCCGTAGGGGACCGCGTCGCCGTCGTCTGCGGGGCCGACCGCCGCACCTACGCGGAGCTGGACGCCGAGGCCAACCGGCTCGCCCACTACCTGCGGAGCGTGGGCGTCGGGCCGGGCGAGCACGTCGGGCTGCACCTGTACAACGGCGTCGAGTACGTCGCCGGGGTGCTGGCCGCGCTCAAGCTCCGAGCCGTGCCGATCAACGTCAACTACCGGTACGTCGAGGCCGAACTGCTCTACCTCTACCGCGACTCCGACATCCGGGCGCTCGTCTACGACGTTGAGTTCGACGCGCGGGTGGCCGCCGTCGCGGGCGAGGCCCCCAAGCTGGAACAGCTGATCTCGGTGGGCGGGAGCTCGTCGATCGCGTCCGCCGTGCCGTACCAGGACGCCCTGGAACGCGGAGAGCCCACCCGCGGCTTCGAACCGCGCTCCGGCCAGGACGTGTACATCATCTACACCGGCGGGACGACCGGCATGCCGAAAGGCGTGATGTGGCACGTCGAGGACCTGTTCATGGCCTTCGGCGGCGGCAACCCGTACGGCGAGCCGCGGGCCACTCCGCAGGAGGTCGTCGGCGAGGCCGTCAAGGCGACCCCGATGGTGATGATGGCCGCGCCGCCGCTCATGCACGGGGCCGCGCAGATGGCCACGTTCATCACCTGGTGGATGGGCTCGACCGTGGTGTACGTGCGCAGGTTCGAGGCCGAGGAGGTGTGGCGGGCGGTCGAGCGCGAGAAGGTGGCCACGATGAACATCACCGGCGACGCGATGGCCAGACCGCTGGCGGAGGCGCTGGAGACGGGCACGTACGACCTCTCGTCCCTGTTCGTGATCAGCTCGACCGGGGCCATCCTGAGCGGCGCCGTCCGTGAGCGTCTCCAGGAGCTGCTGCCCAACGTGATGATCCTCGACAACTTCGGCTCCACCGAGTCGGGCTACACCGCCTCCGGGGTCGCGGGGTCCTCACCCGAGAGAGGGCTGCGCTACCAGCCGCAGTCGGCGACCCGCCTGGCCGTCCTCGACGACAAGCTCCGCCCCGTCGCGCCGGGCAGCGGCGAGCTCGGCATGGTCGCCAAGGCGGGACACGTCGCGTTCGGCTACTACAACGACCCCGACAAGACGGCGCGCACCCTGGTCACCGACGCCGAGGGCACCCGGTGGCTGCTGACCGGCGACCTGGCGTCCGTGGACCCCGACGGCACGGTCCACATGTTCGGCCGGGGGTCGCAGTGCATCAACACGGGCGGCGAGAAGGTGTTCCCCGAGGAGGTGGAGGCGGTGCTCAAGGGCCACCCCGCCGTGTTCGACGCGGTCGTGACAGGCGTGCCGGACGAACGGTGGGGGAGCAAGGTGGCGGCCGTGGTGGAGCCGCGTCCGGACGTCGAGGTCACGGCCGCCGAACTCGACGCGCACTGCAGGCAGCGGCTGTCGGGCTACAAGGTGCCGCGGACGTACGCGTTCGTGACGGAGATGGTCCGCTCCCCGGCGGGCAAGGCCGACTACCGATGGGCCAGACAGACCGTGGAGGCCATGGGGTCGTAGCGCTTCAGGCGGTTGGCTGGGAGGTCGGGCGCGGTGTGGCGCGCGGTTTCATCGAGGGGACGAGGGGAGCGCGCCGCGCCCTGCGGGACCCGGTGGCCGTGATCGGCGATCCGTGAACCGTCGCAGGCCGGCGAGGTCGCGTTCCACCTGGTCGGCCTCGTCGGAGCGGCCCGCCCTCACGAGGACGTCCAGCCTGCCCCGAAGGACCTCCCGGAGCATGTGGACCAGGTCCTCGTCGCCGCCCCGGTCGAGCAGGTGGCGCAGGAGCCGCTCCGCCACCTGCAGCGCCTCGTCGGCCGCGTCGTCCCGGCGCAGCTCCATCTGGCAGAAGCCGAGCTGGGCGTGGGCCACCGCGCTGAGCAACTCGTCCTCGATCACCTGGGTGCCACGGTGCAGCACGACGCTCGCCTCCAGCGCCCGGCCCGTCGCGAGAAGCGCGTCACTGAGCATCAGGATGGCCCGCGCCAGGTAGCCCGTCAGCACCGGATGGCCGCGCGCGAAGCGTTCCAGCGCCGCCACGACTTCCCGCAGCGGCTGCACCGCCTCCGCCTCCCTGCCCTGCAGCGCGAGCGCCGACGCCAGCGACAGGTACGCCCCGGCGCGGCCCGTGTGCACGCCCTCCGCGTCCACGCCCTCGTCGAGCAGCTCGTCGTAGAGCCAGATGGCCTCCCTCGCTCTCGCTTCTGACTCGGAGCCGTCGTCCAGCTCCAGGAGAGGCAGCAGCTCGGCGCTCTGCGCGAGCGAGTCGGCGAGCAGCGCCCGGTACGTCAGGTCGCCGGGCGACCGCCTGGCCACCTCGACCAGCTCCTCGACCAGCGGTCCTGCCTCCTGCAGGCGTCCCAGCAGCAGCAGGCACCTGACGAGCCGCTGCCTGGCCAGCACCTCCTTGAGCCCGGCTCCGTTGCCGTCGGCGAAGCTCTCTGACTTCGGCCCGGCCCGGCGGAAGTCCGCGAACCCGTCCACGGCCACCTCGGCGTAACCGATCGCCTCGCCGGCGCGGCCGTCCTCCAGCAGATCGTCCACCAGCACGGTCGCCACCTCCGCTTCCAGCAGTGACTGCGCGGGACTGCGCGGCGACGTCCGGAAAGCCTCCAACGCCCGGACGAGATGGGCCAGCCCCTCGTGCCTCCTCCCCAAGCCGCGCAACACCAGCCCACGCACCTGATCGGCCCTGGCGCGCAGCGGCAACAGCACGGACACCAGGTCCGGCCGCCCGGACAGGGCCCGCTCCTGCTCGGCCAGCGACCACGAAACGGCCTCCAACGCCGCCCTCGGACGGTCGAGCGCCGCCAGCGTCGCCCCGAGGTGGACGTACGCCGTTGCGGCGGTCACGGGCTCGTCCAGCTCGTCGCACAGATCGGCGGCGCGCTCGGCATGAGCCAGCGCCTCGACCACGCGGCCCTGCCCGAGCAGCGCCGCGGCACCAAGCGCCAACGCCCGCGCCAGCGCCACCTCACCCGCCTCCCCCAAGTGCGCCTGTGTCTGTCGGGCCTCGTGGTCGAGCAGGGTGATGGCCCATTCCAGGGTGGCGAGGTCGGGGTCCCGCAGCAGGGTCTCCATGATCTCGTTCGGAGGCAGCGGGACGACCTCCAGCGCACGAACGTAGGAGCTCGCCGCCCCGACGTCCTCCGGCGCGTCTGTCGAGGGGGTTGCCGCCTCGATGTCCGGTACCGGGCTCGCCAGCAGCGCGAAGCCCGCCCCTGAGGTGTCGCGCCGGACGCCGTCGCAGAGGCCGAGCAGGCGGTCGGCCCTGGCGCGCGCCCGTCGGTGATTGTCGCCCAGGCCGGCCGCCAGGTACGCGGCTTGCTGGAGCGAGGGGAGCGCGTCCTCGGGCCGGTCCTCGGCCAGCAGGTATTCGCCCAGGTCGAGGAGCTGCCAGACCAGGCTGTGGAGGTGCCTGCCCGGTTCGAGGGTGGCCAGGGCGCGCAGGTTGTCCGCGGCTTCACGGGCGAAGTCCGCGCCGGTGGCGAAGTCGTCCAGGCGCGCGTGGAGTTGGGCGAGGAGGCCCGCCGTCTCGGCGAGCTCCAGACGCAGCCCGGGGTCCTCAGGGGCCAGTCCGCGCAGCCGTCGCACGGCCTCCGTGGCGGGGACGACGGCCTCCTCCGTCCTGTCCTGCTCGTCGAGCAGGGTGGCGAGGGCGGCGAGGTGGTGGGCCACGTCCTGGCTGGTAGTAGCCGACCCGGCGACGGTGACAGCGGCGGCGACCGCAAGCCGCGCGCCGAGCTCCGCACGGGCGCCGGCACCCAGCGGGGCGAGCGGCGGCAACGGTGCCGGCCACAGGGCGCCGCCGGACGTCCTCGTCAGGACCGGGAGTACGCCCTCCAGGTGCTCCGCCAGCTCGGCGTCGCCTCCCGCCGCGCTGAACGCCGCGACCGCCTCGCCCAGCCGTCCGATCGAGACGAGCGCGCATGCCAGGTTGTAGTGCGCCCGCTCCGCCTGCGCCGCGAAGCGCGGATCGTCCTCGGCCAGGATGCGGAACCTGGCCGCCGCCTCCTGTGCGGGCTTGACGGCGATCGCGGGCTCCCCGGCGAGCAGCAGGGACGCGGCGAGCGTGAACAGCGCCCCAGCGTGCCGCGATGCCTGCTCGTACGGTGGCGCCGCCGCGTAGATCTCGACCGCTTCCCCGGCGACACCCACGGCCTCATCAAGCCGTCCCACGGCCGCCAGCCGCGCGGCCAACCCGGACAGCGCCTCGGCCAGCCCCATCCGGTCGCTCCGGCCGCGCAGCCGTCCGACCCGGATCTCGCTCGACGTGACCTCCAACCCGCGCAACCCCAGCCGCCCACCACCCCACGGCACCACCCCACCTGCTGCGCCGGACCACGGCGGTCCTGCGACCGGGGCGCTCGGGTCGCCTGGCGTGTCGGGCCACGGTGGTAGGGCTGTCACGGCTTCGGCCACTCGGCGGTCTTCGCGCAGGAGGTGAAGTGCTGCGTCGAGTAGGTCTCCGAGCCGGGTGTCCGGGTTCGCCGCCGCCTCGCGGACCAGTGCCGCGCACCTGCTCACCAGCAGCGTGTGCAGGGCCGAGCGGGCGGTCGGCCTGCCGCTCGCCTGGAAGAGGGTTTCCAGCATGCGCACCAGGTGCCCGGACGTCCGGAGCCCGTGATCGTGGACGGCCAGGACGAGCGAGTCGAGCCCCTCGGTCTCGGCCAGGAGCTGTTCGGCCAGGAGGTCGGGCCCGAGGGGCGACAGTCGCTCGTCACCGGGGAGCAGCTCGGACAGCCAGCCGGTCACGGCCAGCCTGCGACCCGGGCTGAGAAGCCCCGGCACGGCCGCCAGCAGTTCGTACAGCTCGTCCGGCGTCGGGGCGGTCAACGTGACCAGCGCGACGGCCTGCCGCGCCGTGACGCCGTCGATCGGATCCTGTCCGGTCAGCTCCCGCTCGGCCGGCTGGTGTCCCAGGGGGCTGCGGGTGGTTGGCCAGGTTCGGGACCAGTGTTCCTGCTCGCCGGCCAGTAAGTGGCTGAGCAGCCGGCTTCCGGGGGCGTCCCCGCGCAGCCGCAGTAACGCGGCCACGTGGACGTGCAGCGGCCGGCCGTACTCGGGGGCGTCCAGCGGGGGCGGGTCCGGGAGGTCGGGGCGGTCGGGAGCGAACGCCTTCATCGCCGCGCGGACGTGCTCAATGCGCTCGGCGGGTGTGAGCGGGTGCCGGTCGAGCTGGAGGAGCAGCGGTTGTGCGAGGAGCTGGTGGTGGCGGCGTCCTCCGGTCGCGGCGGTGAGGCGTGGCCACCAGTCGTCGTCGGGGGACTCGCGGGGCAGCAGCAGGACGCGCGACCGTGGGTTGGCGCCGTGCCCGGCGAGGCGGCGGATCAGCTCGCCGATCACGACGGCGTAAGGTTCCGGACGGTCGATGACGAGGAGCGTCGGGCGGAGGGCGTCGAGTCTGGCCGCCGGGCTGGACAGGGCGCTGCCGAGGGCGTGGACCGGGAGCAGGCCGGTGTCCCAACCGGCTCGGGACAGGTCCTCGCAGAGCTTCATGGCCAGGCGGGTCTTGCCCGCGCCTCCGCGTCCGGACACGACCGCGATCGACAGTGGCAGCGGGTCGCTGATCCACATGTGCAGGTCTGCCAGTTCGGCGGTCCGCCCGAGGAAGGGGACCACGGCGTGCCGCGGCATCAGCACGGACGGCCCGGCGCGGGCGCCTGACCGTTCGGCGCCGGTTGCCTCGGCTGGAGGGCGGTGGGGTGGGAGGAGGAGGTCGGCGAGGAGGGTGACGGGCGCGTCATCGAGCAGGTAGCCGGTGGCGGGCGTGCGGCGCTCCGGTTCGGCGGGGTCGTGACCGGAGGGGACCTCGACGACCCGGTCGAACCGTGGGTGGTGCGGTGGCCTGTCCATGGGACCGCCTATGCGTTACGTGTGCCGCCCCCGGCGCTCGGCCTGCACCAGGGGATTTCCGCCACCCGCTCACTATGGCATCCGATATCCGCCCCCGGCATGGATTCGGGGGCCTTGTTAGGCCTTCTCGGCGGTGAGCCAGGCCGCGAGGCCGAGGTAGACGAGGCCGCTGCCGACGTCGAGGCGGCGTCGGGCGCGGGCCGAGTGGCGGACGCGTCCGGCCATGGCCGAGGAGAGCAGCGCGTACGCGCCGTCGCTGGCCATGCCGAGCGCCAGCCAGAGCCCGGCGGCCCGGCCTTGGGCGACGCTTCTGGTGACGATGAAGATCACCGCGGGGCCCGGCACCACGAGCAGGGCGAGCGTTGCCGCACAGAACAGGGCGATTGTGGAGAGGTCCGGCATGGGACGATCGTAGGGACCCGGTCAACAGCTTTTCGCGCGGGCGGGACGGTCGTGGGGGAGCCGGTCAGAGGCTGGTGCGCAGGGCAGTCAGCAGCGCCTCCGTCGCCGGAGGGTAGGGCGGTGCGCCGTGGACGGCGGCGTGCACGTGGCGGGCCGAGCCGGGGACGCGGGCGATCTCGATGTCGGGGTTGCGGTGCGCCGTGAGCGCCAGGCCGGGCAGCACGGTGAGCCCCATGCCGGCCGCGACGAGCGCCTGCACGGCCACGATGTCGTCGCTGGTGAAGGAGATGCGGGGGGCGAACCCGGCTTTCGCACAGATGTCGAGCAGGTGGCCACGGCACCGGTCACAGCCGGCGATCCATGACGATTCGGCGTGGTCGGCCAGCTCTCCCGGCGGGGTGGGCGAGACCAGGTAACTGGGGTCGTCCAGGAGGTGGATCATGTGGATGTCGCCGTCCTCGGGCTCGGTGTCGTCGTAGCGGAACATCACCGCGACGTCGACGCGCCCGGCTCGCAGCAGCCGCAGCGCCTCGGGCGGTTCGGTCTCGGTGAGGTGCAGCCGCAGCCCCGGGTGCTCGCGGGCGAGCCGCATGGCGGCCCTGGGGATGAAGGTGCCGAGCGCGGACGGGAAGGCGGCCAGCCGCACCCGTCCCGACCGCAGGCCGACGTGCGCGGCGAGCTCCTCGGCGGTGTCGTCGAGGCGGCCGATGATCTCCGCTGAGCGCTCGGCGAGCAGCCTGCCCGCCTCGGTCAGCCGGATGCCGCGCCCGACGCGCTGGAGCAGCTTGGCGCCGGTCTCGGCTTCGAGACGGGCGAGGTGGTGGCTGACCGAGGGCTGGGAGTAGTGCAGTTCCTTGGCGGCCGCGGTGAGCGAGCCAGTCCTGGCGACGGCGAGCAGGACGCGAAGGCGCACGACATCGAGCATTCATCAAGCTTATCTATCGATGAGTCAAAAGACTTCTGTTGGACCTATCGATGAGCGTGTAGGACCGTAGAAGGGGAAGGCGGATTATCTCTATTCCCTAGGGGGATACCATGAATATGGCCACCACCACCGTGAGGCCGGGGCTCGACGAGCTCGTGTCGGGCATCGGCGCCATCACCGCCCAGCGTCTCGGCCCCCGCGAGAGCGCGTTCGCGGTCGCCGACCTGATGCGCGACCACCTTCCCCCGCTCGACCTGCTCACGCCGGACGAGCGAGCCGGCTCCCCTGAGCGCTACGTCTCCCACCTGCTGCACGCCCAGGACGATTTCTCGATCATGGCCGTCGTCTGGCGTCCCGGCCAGCACACGGTGATCCACGACCACGTCTCGTGGTGCACGTTCGGCATCCTGAGCGGCATCGAGTCCGAGACTCTCTACCGCGACATGGGCGACCACCTCGTGGAGATCGGCCGGGCCGAGAACCGTCCGGGAGAGGTCAGCGGCTTCGCCCCGCCCGGCGACATCCACATGGTCCGCAACACCAGCGCCGAGGTCGGGGTCTCGGTGCACGTCTACGGCGCGGACGTGAGCAAGGTGGGCAGCAGTGTCCGCCGCGTCTACGACCTGCCGGTGCGATAGGCCCGGAAGGTCACCTGATGCGGCCGTGCAGCAGCTCGACGAGCGTGGCGTGGGTCTGCGCCAGGGGACGATCCGGATGCAGGGCCCGCCGCTCGGTCGAGACCGTCAACACCATGCCGAACACCGCCGTCGCGGCCGTCTCCACGTCCAGGTCGGCCCGAACCTCGCCGGCGGCGGCGGCGCGGCGCAGCACGTCCGCGTAGACGCCCAGCGCCCTCGTGCGCAGCTGGGCCACCGCCTCCTGCCAGGCGGTCCGCCACATCTCGCTGAGCAGCACCCGGGCGAACGGCCCGTACTCCTCGAAGAAGCGGAGCTGACCGAGCACCACGGAGTCGAGCGCCTCTAGCGCGGTCTCGCCGACCGCCGCCTCCGCCAGCGCGTCGGCCAGCATGCCGATGGAGTGCTCGAGCAGCGCGCCGAACAGCGCCTCCTTGCTGCCGAAGTTGTAGAAGACGGTGCCCTTGGCCACCCCTGCGCGCTCGGCGATCGCGTCGACGGTGGTGGCCGAGTACCCCTGCTCGGCGATCAGCTCGATCGCGGCCGCGAACACCTTCATCCGCGTGTCCTGGCGGCTCACAGGGACAGCTCCGGGTGCAGGCGCTTGACGGACCAGGTACGGCCGCGCTCCACGGCGAGAGTGGTGAGCGCGAGCCCGAGGACGAGGAAGGCGGACAACACGCCGCAAGCCTGCCACACCACGGTCAGATCGCCGCCGCTGATCAGTCTGCGCAGCGCCGACACCACCCAGCTCATCGGCAGCCACGGCGAGATCGTCTGGAAGAAGCCGGGGGACGTCTCGATCGGGTACGTCCCGGCCGCCGAGGTGAGCTGGAGCATCAGCAGGGCCAGCGCGGCCACCCGTCCGGGCGGGCCGAGCAGCGCGTTGACCGCCTGCACGATCGCCAGGAACGCGGCCGCGGCCAGGAGCAGCAGGCCCGCCACGCCCGCCCAGTGCGCCGCCTCCAGCCCGAGGGCGAACCTCAGCACCGCCAGCAGCACGCCGACCTGCGCCGCGCCGAGCGCCACCGCGGGCAGCCAGCCCGACAGCGCGATCCTGAGCGCGCCCTGCGTCCCCGCCAACCTGCGCTGGTTGAGCGGCTTCAGCACCATGTAGGCGATCATCGCGCCGACCCAGAGCGCCAGCGGCAGGAAGAACGGGGCGAAGCCGGTGCCGTAGTTGGGCACCTCGTTGTTCACGGTCTTGGCCAGCCGCACCGGGTCGCTCATCACGTCCGTGCGGGCCTGGCGCTGCTGCGCGTCGTAGTCGGGGATCTGCTTGGCGCCGTCGTCGAGGCCGTCGGCGAGGTCGGTCGAGCCCTTGGCCAGCTTGTCCATGCCCTTGTCGAGCTTGATCGCGCCGTCGTGCAGCCGGTCGGTACCCGAGTGCAGCTGGGACGCGCCGTCGCTCAGCCTGACCAGGCCGCTGCCGAGGCTGCCGATGCCGCTGGTGACCTGGGCCGAGCCGTCGCGGAGCTTGGTGGCCCCCTGGTAGAGCTTGGTCGCGCCCTGGCCCGCCTTGCCCACGCCGGCGTCGACCTTGGCGGCGCCGCTCGCGAGCTTGGCCAGGCCCGCGTCGAGCGCGTCCACCTGCTTCCTGACCTCGTTGACCTTGGGGCCGAGCTGGGGGGCGACGGCCGCGATCCTGCGGGCCGCCGCGGCCAGCTCGCGTGCCTGGGCGGGCAGGTTCGACCGGCCGCCGAGCCGGTCACGCAGCTCGCTCGCCTGGTTCGCGGCCCGCTCGGCCGAGCCGGCCGCCTCGCGCAGCAGGCTGCGCACCTCGGGGTCGGCGTCCGCGTCGAGCCGGTCGAGCGCGGCGCGGGCCCGCGAGCCGGCCTCCTGGGCGTCGCCCGCCGCCCTGCCCGCCTGGGCGTCGAGCCCGTCGGCGACCTGGTCGGCCGCGCCGGCCACCGCCTCGGCGGCGTCGGCCACCTTCGGGCCCCACTCGTCCAGCACCGGGACGTACTTGTCGGCGAGCTGGTTCACCGTCTTGGTCTGCGCGTGCACCTGCTTGGACGCCTGCCGCGCGCCGTCGGCGAGCTGCCCCGTGCCGTCGCCCAGCTTGTTCAGCCCGTCGCGGAGCTGCCCGATCGCCTGCTGTGCCTGGGTGATCCCACTGGTGACCTGGGCGGAGCCGTTGCGCAGCCTGCCCGTCGCGGTGTTCGCGGTGCTCAGGCCCGCCGAGAGCTGCTGCGCGCCGTTCTCGGCGGTGCCGAGCCCGGCGCTGAGCTGGGAGACGCCGTCGCCGGCCTGCAGAGCGCCGTCACGCAGCTTGCCGGCGCCGTCGGCCGCCTCGGACGTCTTGTCGTGGATGTCGGAGATCGAGATGAAGACCTTGTCGAAGTAGCCGCGCACGGCGGTCCGCTCGGCCGCGGCCCGCACCTCGTTGAAGACCGCGTCGGAGATGCTGCCCATGATGTAGCTGCGGCCCGTGTCGAGGCGTAGCCCGAGCTGCGCCGGTGTGGGCGTGCCCGCCTGGTCGGACGGCGAGGTCAGCCGCGCGCTGAAGTCGGCGGGGATGGTCAGCGCCAGGTAGAAGCTGCCGTCGCCGACCCCGTCGGCCGCCTGCTGGGGCGTGGTCTCGTGCCAGTCGAACACCTTCCTGTCGCGCAGCTCCGCGGCCAGGTCCTGCCCGGCGTGCAGGGTCGTGCCGTCGGCGGTCGCGGGCCGGTCCTCCATCACCAGGGCGACGGGGAGCCGGTCCAGGTTGCCCTGCGGGTCCCAGAACGACCACAGGTACAGCCCGGCGTACAGCAGCGGCAGCAGGATCACCGCGGCCAGCGCCGTCCTGGTCAGGCGGGAACGCAGCATGCCCTTCATGACAACTCCACCAGGTGGTCGTAGCGGGTGGGAGCCTGGACGCAGGAGGCCACCACGGTCGCGCCGCCGGCGGCCAGGTCGCCGAGCAGGCGCCAGAGCGCCTGCTGCCGGTCGTCCGGCAGGCCGGCGTCGACGTTGTCGGCGACGATCACCTTCGGCTCGTCCAGCAGGGCGAGCGCGACGCCCAGCCGTACCTGCTGTTCGCGGTCCAGCTCCCGGACCAGCGTGCCCTCGTCCACGGTGAGACCCGCCGCCTTCAGCGCGCCCCGGTGGGGCGCCCGCCTGCGCTCGCGCAGGTGCTCCCTGACGGTCAGCGATCTGTCGAGATCCGTCACGCCGTCCACCAGGGCCAGCGCGGCGGCCTTGCGGATGGCGCGCGGCGCGGTGTGCCCGGCGACCTTCAGGGCGCCGGCGGTGGGCTTCATCCGGCCGGCCAGCGTGAGCAGCAGGCTGGTCCGCCCGCTGCCCGCGGGGCCGGCGACGGCCGTGAGCGTGCCCGGCCCGGCCTCGAACGAGACCTCGGGGTAGGCCCCCTCGACCGACAGGCCCTTGGCGACGATCACGACAGCTTTCCTCTCTTGGACTGACCAGTCAGTACAAAAGGGTAGCGCAGCCGTATTGTCAGTGCTTGGTGGGATTCGTCACGTCAAAACGGTCAGAGGTAACTCTCCAGGAGGGCGGCCAGCTCCTTGGGGCGCGACAGCATGGGGGTGTGACCGGCGTCGATCTCGTCGGGGACGACGCCGAGCCGCTCTCTGACGACCTCGCGCATGAACGCGGGGGTGAAGAAGCGGTCGTCGCGGCAGAGCACGAACTTCGTGGGGACGTCCGGCCACCTGTCCAGCGGCCACGGCTCGGCCAGGGCCTTCTCGGCGTGCTCGCGCCCCGTCGCCATCACCTCGGCCGCCAGGTCCGGCGGGACGTCCTGCAGGAAGACCGCCACCTGGTCGTCGATGCCGGGCGCGCGGAAGCCGGTGTTGCCCCACCAGTCGGCGGGCGGCTCGCCCGGAGCCGGGATCATGGCCGTCACCAGCACCAGCAGATCGGCCTTGACGCGGTCGCAGACGAGCGGGCCGACGAAGCCGCCCCACGAGTGGGCCACCACGACCAGGTCGACACGGTCGCCGACGGCCTCGACCACCGTGTCGGCGTAGTCGCCGAGCCCCGCCGACTCGTCCTCGACCGGCAGGTCCACGGCCACCACGTCATGGCCGTGGGCGCGCAGTTCGGGCTCGACCAGCCGCCAGTGCCGGGCGTTCCCGCCGCCGCCGTGGATCAGTACGAAGGTCGCCACGCTCAGCTCCGTCCCGCCAGGGCGCGGGGCAGGCGCGTCTGGAAGTCGAGGACCCCCACCCAGGACGGACGGAAGGCGATGCGCGCCATCCTGACGCCCGGCCGGTCGACCTGGGCGACGTTCCTGTCGCCCTGCTCCTGCCCGTAGTAGCGCCGGTGCGCCAGCGCGTACTCCGGGAGGATCCCGTCGACGTCCGTCACCTCCGCCCGGCCGCGCAGCAGCAGCACCTCGGGCGGCGGGCCCGCGACGTCGATGGTGACGGCGATGTCGGGACGCGCCCGCAGCGCGGCGACCTTGGCGGAGCCGGCGAACGTGGGCAGCATGAGCTCCCCGCCGGCCCAGTGGAACATCATCGGGAAGACGCGCGGGGACCCGTCGCCCGCGACGTAGGCGACGCGGGCCAGCTCGGTCGAGGCGAGTAGGCGCCGGGCGACCTCGTGCTCCAGCAGCCGGACGTCGCCCTGTGGCAGTTCACTCATCGGCTTGCTCCTCTCAGATTTGGTCCTAAACTAGTACCAAGCAGTCCTGAGTTGCAAGGAGCCCGGATGCGGAGCTACGACGACCCGTGCGGTATCGCGCGGGCGCTCGACCACGTGGGGGAGCGGTGGGCGCTGCTGATCGTCCGTGAGCTGCTCCTGGGCCCCAAACGCTTCACCGACCTGCGCTCCGGCCTGCCGGGCGCCAGCCAGAACGTGCTCGCGCAGCGCCTGCGCGAGCTGGAGGAGTCGGGTGTGGTGCGGCGGCGCAGGCTCCCGCCGCCCGCCGCGAGCCGGGTCTACGAGCTGACGGACCGCGGCCTCGACCTGGAGCCCGTGGTGCTCGCGCTGGCCCGCTGGGGCAGCCGCGCGCCGCTGCGGTCGGACGCCCCGCTGAGCGTCGACGCGCTCGTCCTGGCCCTGAAGTCGACCTTCGACGCGGAGGCCGCCCAGGGCTTCGACGCCCGGGTGGAGCTGCGGCTCGGCGAGGACCGCTTCCTGGCCGAGGTGCGCGACGCCCGGCTCTCGCTGTCCAGGGCGTTCGCCGAGTCCGACGCCGTCCTCGACACCGACGCCGGGACGCTGCGCGCGCTCGCCTTCACCGGCCTCCCGCTCGACTCCGACGGGGTAGAGGTGGAGGGCGACCGGCAGGTGGTGGAGCGCTTCCTGAAACTCTTCCCCCGTCCGGCGATGAGTTCCTGACGCCCGCACGGTCGGCACGTCCGGAAAGGAGAGCGACCATGGAACCGATCACCGAGCTGGACGCCCGATACAGCGACGAGGGCGCCACGGCGACCCCCTGGGCGGAGGCGTGCGGCCACCTGGAGCGGGCCGGCACGTTCTGGCTCACCACCGTCCGAGCCGACGGCCGCCCGCACGTCACGCCCCTGCTGGCCGTCTGGCACGACGGCGCGCTCTGGTTCTGCACCGGCCCGGCCGAGCAGAAGGCGAGGAACCTGGAGGCGAACCGCGGCGTGGCGCTGACCACCGGCGTCAACTCCCTGCACGAGGGCCTGGACGTGGTCGTGGAGGGCCCCGCTGAGCAGGTGGCCGACGCGGGCAGGCTCCAGCGCCTCGCGGACGCGTACGCGGCGAAGTACGGCGCCGACTGGCGCTTCGAGGTGCGCGACGGCGCCTTCCATCACCCCGGCGGCGGGCGGGCGCTGGTGTTCGAGGTCGTCCCGGTCACCGCGTACGGCTTCCGCAAGGGCGGGTACAGCCACACCCGCTACCGCTGGCCGAGATAGAAAATTTTTATTGCGCAAATTTCCTTGCACATCTACGCTGGTGCCATGGCCGCCGAGAAGAACCGCCGCATCACCGATCTCGACGAGCTCAAGGCGCTGGGGCACCCGTTGCGCCTGCGGCTCTACCGAGCCCTGAACGTCGCCCGCGAGGCGACGGCCTCGATGCTGGCCGAGCAGGTCGACGAGGCCGTGTCACTGGTCAGCTACCACCTGCGCAAACTGGCCGCGCACGGCCTCATCGAGGAGGCCGACCGGCCCGGTGGCGACGCCCGCGAGCGCTGGTGGCAGCTGGCCCACAGAGGCGTCAGCACCCGAGATCGCGACTTCCGCGACAGCCCCGAGGGTGTCGCCGCCCACACGGCGCTCTCGCGGGTGGCGGCCCGCCAGCGCGAGGAGATGTACGAGAGCTACCTCGACTCGCAGGCGGGCTGGGAGCAGGAGTGGCGTGATGTCGCCTTCGGCTCCGAGTCTCTGATCTGGCTTACCGCCTCCGAGCTTGGCCAGCTCAAGGGCGAGATGGAGGCGCTCGTCGCGAAGTGGCAGGCGCACGGCCGGGCCGCCCGCGAGGCCGACACCGAGGGCCGCGAGAACGTCGCCCTGCACGTGTACGGCTTCCCGTTCCGTACCGGACCAGTAGTCGAGGAGACAGCGTGATGGACGCCGACCTGTACCTGTTCGTCGAGCGCGGCCGAGCCCGCGAACTGCGGGAGAGGGCGTCGGAGTGGCGCCGGGCAAGAGTGCCGGCGGTGGTCACCCAGATGCCGGCCGTGCGCGCCCTTCGGCGGCGGCTGGGCTGGGTGCTGGTGGAGACGGGGCTCCGGCTCGTCCATTCACTAGACTGACCGGGGAAGGCCCCACTTGGCGAGGAGTGTCATGCGGGCGGACGCCCAACGCAACTACGACCTGCTGCTGGCCGCCGCCAGGCAGATCTTCGCCGAGCGCGGCCCCGATGCGCCGCTCGACGACGTCGCCCGCCGCGCCGGGGTCGGCAACGCCACCATGTACCGGCACTTCCCGACCCGCTGCGACCTGATCATCGCCGTCTACCGCGACGAGGTCGCCGAGCTCTGCGCCACGGGCGCGGCCCTGCTCGGCGCGCAGTCCCCGCAGGACGCGCTGCACGAGTGGCTGCGCCTGTTCGTCGAGCACGTGGCCACCAAGCGCGACCTCGCCCTGGCCGTCTCCCGCGAGAGCGACACCGAGCGCTCGGCGCTGCTGTCGACGTGGCACGAGTCCATGACGACGACCGCGTCCGAGCTGCTTGACCGGGCGCAGCAGGCGGGGGCCGTCCGCGCGGACCTTGACGTGCGCGACCTGCTGACCCTCGTGAACGGCGTCGCGCTGGCCACCGCCGACGGTGACCAGGCCGACCGCCTGCTCGCCGTCGTCGGACGCGGCCTGCTCCCGGAATCCTGAAACCTGTGCGGCGCGCGTGTCGATCCGCGCTCTCCCCGAGCGAGGCCTCCTCACCACCGGCACCGGAGCGCCGGCGGTGCCGCCAGGTCAGGTCGCCGCGCGGGGAGCGTCCGAGAGCGTCAGCCTTACGGAAGCGGTCATCGATGAGAGTAGACTCAAAGTACCGAGGACACTTCGTGCGTTGGCACCCAGGTCGGCGTCGCCCGCGGCGATAGACCATTCGTTAGGTTCCTTGCGGGGCCTGGGTAGGCCAGGCGATCATGACGCCGACAATTCTTTCTCGACTCAAGCCGCTGGGCGCCATCTCCGCGGTCTCCGTGATCGACTCCGCGGTCCGGCTCAGCCTGAGCCCAGCGCTGGATCGGCGGGCCGTGGTCGACGGGGTGTGGTGGCCCTACTCCCGTGACGCCGCCGCCGAGCTGCCCGGACTCATCGCCGCCGTCGATCAGCGGCTCGGCCGGGCCACGCTGAGCGTGGGCATGTATCGCGACGCGTGGGAGCACATCCCGCGACACGTTCCGGCACGGGGGCGTCAGGTGCAGGTCGGCTGCTTCCACCAGACCGATCCCCGCGTGGTCGTCCTGAGCGTCGCGGACGCCAAGCCGATCGTCCTGCTGGTCATCCCGCCGGGAACCGCCAAGGGCTCTGCCACGGCCGCGCTCACACTCACCACCCACGGCGAGGCCGACATCCTCACCGGCGCGCACCAGCCCGCCACCTCGCCCGCCACCTCGCCCGCCACCTCGCCCGCCGGCCCGGCGGACGTGGACGGCTGGGCTGACTGGGAGAACGAAGGCGGACACCTCGCCGACCAGCGATCATCCGCTCCATCGGCCGGCTGAGCATGCCGGCCACGCGATCACGGTGCCTGCACCGCCGGCCGGTCGGTTGACCGACCGGCGGCCGGCAGGCGCCGCGTTCCTACACTTCTCCGATCGGAGAACCTCATGACCATCACCGACGGCTACCCGCTCGGCAGAGCCGATCCGTCCGCTCCGACCACCATCTACCTCTCGGGAGAGATCGACATCTTCAGCACCAAGGCGCTGCGCCAGGGCCTGCTGGACCTGCTGCGTTCCAGCACCAGCACGCTCATCCTCGACCTGTCCGAGGTGTCGTTCTGTGACGCCTCCGGCCTGGCCGTCCTGGTCGGTGTGCAGCACCGCGCTCGAGCGCAGGGCATCACGCTGGCCCTGGCCGCGCCCCGCCCGTTCATGACCCGGCTGCTGCACATGACCGGCCTGGACCGCAGCCTCCCGATCACGGTGTGAGCCCGGACGCGCCGTCAAGTCCGGCAGCCCCTTTCCGCCTGGCGGGGAGGGGGAAAGGGGCGCGGTGAGTGCCTCAGATGCCGAGGGTTGACGGCAGGCCGAGCTCGTGGAGGAAGAGGGCCTCCGTGGTGGCGATCTTGCGGAGTTCCTCCAGGTTCACCCGCTCGTTGGGCGCGTGGATGGCCGCGTCCTCGTCCTCGGCGCCGAACAGCAGGATCTCCGCCGCGGGGAACTGCTTGAGCAGGGTGCTGACCAGGGGGATCGAGCCACCCGCGCCGACGTCCCGCGGAGGGCGGCCGAAGGCGCGCTCCATGGCGCGGTTGAGCGCCGACCTGGCCTTGCCGCCCGAGTCGGCCTGGAAGCCGGAGCCCACGGTGAAGTCGCCGAACGACACCTGCACGCCCCACGGCGCCACCTGCCGCAGGAAGTCCACCACCGCGTCGACCGTGGTCTTGGGGTCGCCCGCCGGAGGGACGCGGACCGTGACCCTGGCCCTGGCCGCGGGCTGCACGGCGTTGATCGCACCGGAGACCGTGGGCACGTCCAGGCCCGTCACCGTGATCGCGTAGGAGGACCACAGGCGGTCGGCGAGCGAGCCCGAGCCCACCAGCGACACGCCGTCGAGGACGCCCGCCGTCTTGCGGAACTCCTCCTCCGACGGGCCCTGGCCGAGGAAGCCGCCCCTCGGCAGGCCGGGGACGCGGATGTCGCCGTTGTCGCCGTGCAACGCGGTCAGCATCCGCATGAGCGCCGCGAGCGCGTCGGGGGCGGCGCCGCCGAAGGAGCCGCTGTGCACCGGCTCACGCAGCGTGCGCACCTCGACGGTGAAGGCCGCCATGCCGCGCAGGGACGTGGTGACGGCCGGGTCGCCGACGCGCGGGTTGCCGCAGTCGGCCACCACGATGGCGTCGGCCCGCAGCAGGTCGGGGTTGCGCTCGACGAACGCCTCCAGGCGCTCGCCCGCGTACTCCTCCTGGCCCTCGATGATGACCTTGATGCCGATGGGGAAGCGGCCCTGGAACGTGCGCAGCGCGGTGACGTGGGAGATGATGCCCGACTTGTCGTCGGCGGTGCCCCGGCCGTAGAGCTGGCCGTCGATCAGGGTGGGCTCGAAGGGCGGGGTGCGCCAGGCGGCGGGGTCGCCGGCGGGCTGGACGTCGTAGTGGGCGTACAGCAACACGGTGGGCACCCCGGGCGGGGCGGGCGACTCGCCGTACACGGCGGGGAAGCTGCCGTCGACGGGGATCTGCTGGACGCGCGCGAGCCCGGTGCTGCGCAGCAGCTCCTCGGTCGCGGCGGCGGCGGCGTAGACGGGCTCCTCTGGATGCCCGGGGAAGGCCACCGAGGGAATGGCGGCAAGCCGCTTCAGTTCCTCGACGGCCTGAGGCATCGCGGCTGCGACTGCGCTCTCGATCTGGTCAGGAGTCACGGGACGGTCCCCCGGGTCGTTCTCGATAGTTAACGTCTCATTGGATCACAGACGGTTCCGCGTTGCTGGGAACCCTTTGACCCGTGGGTTAATCTACCTGCGGATTTCGTAGCGCTTACATAGAGCTTCTACGGATCTCGGTTTTCTTGCATAGTGTTGCGACGCTTTCCCTTGGCAAACCGCAGGTGAACAGGGAGACTGTGGGAAGCTCAGACACGAGGGAAGATAACCATGAAGCAGCCGGAAAAAGACGTCCTGAAGGCCGCTCAGGACAACCTGTGGTTGCACTTCACCAGGCACAGCGCCTATCAGCAGACCGAGATCCCGACCATCGTCCGCGGTGAGGGGTCGTACATCTACGACATCCACGGCAAGCGCTACCTCGACGGCCTGGCCGGGCTCTTCGTGGTCCAGGTGGGCCACGGGCGCCACGAGCTGGCCGAAGCCGCCGCCAAGCAGGCCCAGGAGCTGGCCTTCTTTCCGCTCTGGTCCTACGCGCACCCGAAGGCCGCCGAGCTGGCCCAGCGCCTGGCTGAGCAGACCCCTGGCGAGCTGAACCGCGTCTTCTTCACCACCGGCGGAGGCGAGGCGGTCGAGACCGCCTGGAAGCTGGCCAAGCAGTACTACAAGCAGGTCGGCAAGCCTCTCAAGCACAAGGTCATCAGCCGCCAGATCGCCTACCACGGCACCCCGCAAGGCGCCCTGTCGATCACCGGCATCCCCGCGTTCAAGCAGATGTTCGAGCCGCTCGTGCCGGGTTCCGTCCGGGTGCCGAACACCAACCACTACCGCGCCGACGAGATCACCGGCGTCAAGGGCATGACGCCCGAGGAGTACGGCATCTGGGCCGCGGAACGCGTCGCCCGCGCCATCGAGATGGAGGGCCCCGACACGGTGGCCGCCGTCTTCGCCGAGCCCGTCCAGAACGCGGGCGGCTGCTTCCCGCCGCCTCCCGGCTACTGGCAGCGGCTGCGCGAGATCTGCGACGAGTACGACGTGCTGCTCGTCTCGGACGAGGTCATCTGCGCCTTCGGCCGCCTCGGCACCATGTTCGGCGGTCAGAAGTTCGACTACGTCCCCGACATCATCACCTGCGCCAAGGGGCTGACCAGCGGCTACTCCCCGATCGGCGCGATGATCGCGCACGAGCGGCTGTTCGAGCCGTTCAAGAACGGCGACACCATGTTCGCCCACGGCTACACCTTCGGCGGCCACCCCGTCTCCGCGGCCGTCGCCCTGGCCAACCTGGACATCTTCGAGCGCGAGGACCTGCTCGGCCACGTCACCAAGAACGAGCCGCTCTTCCAGGCCACCCTGGACGGCCTGCGCGACCTGCCGATCGTCGGCGACGTCCGGGGGTCCGGCTACTTCTGGGGCATCGAGCTGGTCAAGGACAAGGCCACCAAGGAGACGTTCAGCACCGAGGAGTCCGAGCGGCTGCTGCGCGGCTTCCTGTCGAAGGCGCTGTTCGACGCGGGCCTCTACTGCCGCGCCGACGACCGTGGCGACCCCGTCATCCAGCTCGCGCCCCCGCTGATCGCCGGTCCGAAGGAGTTCGACGAGATCGGGTCGATTCTCCGCAACGTGCTCACCGAAGCGTGGGCTCGCCTCTAAACACCCCCTAATCCGGCACGGCGACCCGCCGTGCCGGATCTTTCCTGAAAGGAAACGGCCATGAAGATCGGCGTGCCTGCCGAGGTCAAGAACCACGAGTACCGCGTCGCCGCCACCCCGGCAGGCGTGCACGAACTGGTCCGCAACGGCCACGACGTGACCGTCCAGCGAGGTGCGGGCCTGGGCTCGCAGATCACGGACGAGGAGTACCTCGCGGCGGGCGCGAAGATCCTCGACAGCGCCGACGCGGTCTGGGCCCAGGCCGACATGGTGCTCAAGGTCAAGGAGCCGGTCGCGGAGGAGTACCACCGGCTGCGCGAGGGCCTGGTGCTCTTCACGTACCTGCACCTGGCCGCGTCCCGGCCGTGCACCGACGCGCTGCTCGGCGCGCGGAGCACCGGCATCGCCTACGAGACCGTGCAGGTGGGCAACGCGCTGCCGCTGCTCGCCCCGATGTCCGAGGTGGCGGGCCGGCTCGCGCCCCAGGTCGGCGCGTACAACCTGATGCGCTTCAACGGCGGGCGCGGCGTGCTGCCCGGCGGCGTCCCCGGCGTGGCCCCGGCGAAGGTCGTCGTGATCGGCGGCGGCGTGTCCGGGCTGAACGCGGCGCAGATCGCCGTCGGCATGGGCGCGGACGTCACCGTCCTCGACACCAACGTCGACCGGCTGCGCTTCATCGACGCCATCTACCAGGGACGCCTCAAGACGCTCGTCTCCACCTCGTACGCCATCGAGCAGGAGGTCCTGCAGGCCGACCTGGTCATCGGCGCGGTCCTCATCCCCGGGGCCAAGGCTCCGACGCTGGTCTCCAACGACCTGGTCTCGCGGATGAAGCCGGGCTCCGTGCTCGTCGACATCGCCATCGACCAGGGCGGCTGCTTCGAGGACTCGCGCCCGACCACGCACGCCGAGCCCACTTACAAGGTGCACGAGTCGATCTTCTACTGCGTGGCCAACATGCCGGGCTCGGTGGCCAACACGTCCACCTACGCGCTGACGAACGCGACCCTCCCGTACGCGGTCAAGCTGGCCAACCTGGGCTGGAAGGAGGCGCTCCGGGTCGACGCCGGCCTCGCGGGCGGCCTCAACACCCACGACGGCAAGCTCACCAACGAGCCGGTCGCCGACGCGCTCGCGCTGCCGTACACCCCGGTCGCCGACATCCTCGCGGCCTGACCCGGTAGGGGTGCGGACGCCGCCGCGCCCCTACGCCACGTCCCTGGGCGTCTGCCCCATGATGTCGTCGGGCGTGAGCTGCTCCCTCGCGGTCGTCACCGCCCACCGGTGCCCGAACGGGTCGCGCAGCACGCCGTAGCGCTCACCCCAGAACGTCTCCTGCACCGGCATCTCCACCTCCGCCCCCGCGTCCAGCGCCTGCCGGGCCACTCCGTCGGGGTCGTCCACCTCCAGCAGGATCAGCACCGGGCTGCCGCCCAGCGTCGGCGGGGCCGGCGCGCCGAGCTCCGCTGTCTCCTCGCTCATCAGCAGCCGCCCCGCGCCGAGCTGCAACTCGACGAAGAGGATCACCCCGTTGGGCAGCGTGTTGCGGAACACCTCCACCGCGCCGAGGCCGCGCTGGTAGAAGTCGATCGCCGCCTCGGCGTCGCGCACGAACAGGTGCGGGCTCAGGCCCTGCGGCCGCAGCGATGTCACGTGATCAGACCTGCCTCTCGCGCCGCCCCCACCATCCGCGCCATCAGCGCGGCCTCGGCGCGGGCGGCCTGCTCGCCCTGCGGTGTCAGCCGGTAGTAGCGGCGCCTCGCGTCGTGCGGCGCCGCCGGGTCGCCCCCTTCGGACTCCTCGACCAGCCCGTCGGCGACGAGCCTGCTGATGGTCCGGTAGAGCGTGCCGGGGCCCAGCCTGACCGCCCCCTCGCTGATCTCCTCGACGAACCGCATCACCGCGTATCCGTGCCCGGGGCCACTGGCCAGCGCGAGGAGCACGTGGAATCCGGCAGCCGTCAGCACGATTGACACGATAACACCATCCTGGTTATATCCGTTTTGGATACAAGGAGGTTTCTCATGGCACTCGGAATCAGCCAGGTCGCGCTCTACGTCGACGACCAGCAGAAGGCCGTCGACTTCTGGGTCGGGAAGGTGGGCTGCACCGTCACCAGGGACCTGCCCTACGGACAGGACCGGTGGATCGAGATCGAACCGCCCGGCGGCGAAGCCAGGCTGGCCATCATGAAGGCGGGCCCCGGCTGGCCGAAGCTCGACACCGGCAGGCCCAGCTACGTCCTCTTCTACGCCGACGACATCGTCAAGACCCACGAGGAGCTCAGCGCCCGCGGCGTCGAGTTCACCCAGCCGCCCAAGCAGGAGCACTGGGGCTGGTCAGCCGTCTTCAAGGACGACGAGGGCAACCTGTTCCACCTCGGCCAGCGTTAACGCACGCCGAGCCGCTGCCGCAGGAGGCGGGCCGTCGTCAGCACGTGGGCGATCTCGCCCGGGCTCGGCCACGGCGCGCTGCCGGGACGCAGCAGCGTGCTGCGCACCGACGCCAGATGCTCCACGGCGCTCCGGTGCAGCCCGCTCCGCCCCACCAGCCACGACAGCACCTCCGCGGGGTCGTGCAGCGGCCTGGTCACCACGTCCCAGGTGCTGAGCAGCTCCGTCAGCTCCGGCACGGGCAGCGGCACGCCTCCCCTGCGCCCGGTCGCCGCCGAGGCCAGCTCCGCCCGCGCGACCAGCTCCGGCTCGGCCGGACGGTCCCAGGCCGGCGGAGGCGGATCGGCCAGGGGAGCGGCCGGCCACTGCCGAGCCTCGCTCTCCCGCCCCGCCGCCACGAGCAGCCCGCCGAGCTCCACGGCGGCCTGATGGTGCCCGGCCAGCGCCGCCTGACGGAACCAGTGCTGCCCGCCGCCCAGGTCGTCGAACTCGGCGATCAGCAGCAGCCCGAAGTCGAACGCAGACTCGGCGTCGCCGCTGCACGCCGCCCTGCCGAACCAGTGGCTGGCGCCGTGAGGATCGTCCAGCTCCAGGCAGACGAACCCGGCCATCCGCTGGTCCTCCAGGCGCCCGGCGTTCGCGGCCCGCTCGAACCAGGCGCGCGCCGTCCGCAGGTCGCCGTGGCCGAGCGCGATGCTCCCCAGCTGGGACGCCGCGCCGGGATGCTCGCTCCTGGCGGCCAGCCGGTAGTACGCCTCCGCCCCCTCCGGGTCGCGGCTGGCGTGCAGCAGCAGGCCCAGGTAGTAGGAGGAGTCGGCGTGGCTGTAGCGGGCGGCGTACTCCCACCACCGCACCGACTCCTCCTCCTCGCCCGTCGAATAGGCCAGGAAGCCGAGGTCGTACGCGGACGTGGCGTCGCCGTCGGCCGCCGCCCTGCGGTGCCACTCCCGCGCCGCCGGAACCTCGCCCGCGTCCTCGCAGATCAGGGCCAGCCTGCGGGCCGCCCGGGCGGAACCCGCGTGGGCCGCGCTCTCGAACCAGCTGCGCGCGGCCCCGACGTCGCCGCGCTGCTCCAGCAGCAACGTTGCCAGGTTGACCGCGGCCTCGGCGTCGCCCGTGCCGGCGGCCAGCTCGTACCAGGAGATCGCCTCCTCGAGGCTGCCGTGCTTCTCGTGCCAGATGCCCAGGTTGTAGGCGCTGTCGACGTTGCCGCTCGCGGCGGCCCGCTCCCACCACCGCCTCGCCGCGGACCGGTCGCCGCGCTGGGCGTACAGCTTGCCGAGCCGGTGCGCGGCCTCGGCGTCGCCCTCTTCGGCGGCTGTCAGCAGCTCGGGCTCGTCGCCGACGCGTGGCGCCGGAACGGCCGGCGGCGCCACCTCACCTTGCCACCACGTCGTCACGGGCACAGGGTGGCACGTAACCGTTCGGGTGCGGAGCGCAATTGCCGAGCGTACTACGAGAAATTGATGAACCCGGAGTACATGCCCATGCCGCAGACGTAGCGCAGGATGCCTGGCCGCTGCGGGGGGAGGCGCACGGTGGCTGGCAGGGCGACGTCCTGGCCGGCGATCGTGACGGTGCGGGTGCAGCCCTGGTCCACCAGCTTGAAGACCACCTCGACGGGGACGCCCGCCCTGGCCATCACCGCGCCCGGCCGGTAGCCCTCGCTCGTCGCCCAGATCGTCACGGTCTGCCCGGCCGGGGCGCCCTCTCCCGACGTGGCCGTCCGGCCCGGCGTGGTGGCCTGCTGGGACGGGGCGGGCCGGCCGGGCTTCGTGGCGGTGGCGGCGGTGGCAGGAGGCGATGACGTCGGCAGCCAGCCTCCGAGGTTCAGGCCCGCCCCGACCGTCCACACCCCGGCCGCGACCGCCACCGCCACGGCCACCTTGACGAGCCTGGTGCGGGCCACCTTCCGCAGGACGTACCCGAGCACCGCGAACGCGGGCGCGGTGCCGGCGACGAACCCCGCCATCACCGCCGCCCCACCGACCGCCGACCCGCTGGAAACCGCCGCCATCTCCATCGCGAGCGTGACCCCGCACGGGACGAGGATCGTCGCCGCCCCCAGCAGCGATGCCCGCCCCACCCCGCCGGGCGAGGGCGGCTCGTCTGGGAGGTCGTTCGGGGCGCACGCCGGGCGGTCGCGGCGGAGGAGGTTGAGCGCGTACGCGATGACGGCGATGCCCGCCGCCACCAGCAGCACCGCCCGGAGCGTGGGCGGTAAGCGGACGGCCGAACCGAGGAGGCCCAGCAGCGCGCCCGTGACGGAGTAGGCGGCCAGCCTGCCTGTGAGAAACCACGCGACCGGCGCCTGACGCTCAGCGGAACGCCGCCCGCCGGGTGTCATGCAGGCGCCGTCCGAGGGGCGGGTGAGGAGGCCGACGAGCAGCCCGCCCTGGACGGCGGTGCAGGAGGCGGTGCCCGCCACCAGCCCTGCGACGAGTCCGGTGACGAGCAGGGCGGTCGGCTGCACCTCGTCCCCCTTATGACGTCCTGGTCGCAACGTAACGTTGCCCGCCGGATGCGGCCAGTCACAGTTGTTTAACCCGATCGCCCGGTTTAACCACCCCTGAGTACGGACATCCGCTCGAAGTACTCGTCATGGCTCATCTCGCCGCGAGCGTATCGCTCGGCGAGGATCTGCTCCGCTGACGTGGTCGCCCGGACCTCGGCCCGGCGCGGCCCCCACTGGCCCTTGCGCCACGCGTGGGCGGCGAAGGCGACGACGGCGACCCAGAACAGTGCCCAGAAGAGCGGGATGAGCGGCCAGAACCCTCCGCTCCACCCCCAGTGCGTCATCGTGTTCATGGGTCCAGCGTCGCCGCCGGGGAGGCGGGGCGCATCGGGCCGTGGATGCGTCGTGAGGTCCGCCCAGGGGAGTGGCCGGGCCCGCCGTACGTACGCCCGCTGGGGTAGCGGCCGGTCCTGGGAGGTCGGCGGTCGGGTCGTCAGGTGAGGCGGGCTCGGCTGGCGGAGCGGTCGATGCGCAGTTCGTCCAGGAGTTCCGCGACCGGGTCGGGGCGGCTCTGGGCGAGCAGGACGAGCAGCAGGTGGTTGGGGGCGGTGTCGCGGGTGCGCCGGGTCGTGGCCTTGATGGCCTGGTTGATGGCGGCTCTGGCGCTCGTCGTCAGCGCGGTGCCCGGAACGGCCGGGTGCCTGCGCGGCCTGCTCTTCGGCGGCACGCCGACGTCGATGCCGATCGCCTTCAGCGCCGCCTGGTCGAGCGCGTCGAGGGCGGCCCGCGCGTCGGCCACCCGGACGCCCAGCGCCCGCGCCGTGGGCGAGTCGGGGTCGCGCAGCAGGCCAAGCAGCAGGTGTTCGGTGCCGAGGCGCCGGTCGCCGCGCTGTCTCGTCTCCTCCAGCGCCGCGGTCACGACCTTCGCGAACGGGCTTGTCTCCTTGCCGAACATGCGGCCCTCACTTCCCGTACTTGGCGTGTACCGACTGCCGTGACATGCCGAGCGCGTCGCCGATCTGCTCCCATGTCCAGCCCTGCTCGCGGGCGAGCGCGACCGAGACGGCCTCGACCTGTTCGGCGAGGCGGTGCAGGGCGCCTACGGCGCGAAGGCCCATGGCGGGGTCGTTCGACTTGATGCGCTCTGAGAGTTCTCCCATGTCCACGCTGTCAGGCTAGATTGACAACGCCGATTCTGTCAACCTGGACTGACGGCGGCGGTCCTCGTCCTGGGGAACGCTCAGCGGGAGGGTGGGCAGGGTCACGGTGACGGTGAGGCCGCCCTCCTCGCGGGGTTCGGCGGTGACGGCGCCGCCGTGCGCGTCCACGATGGCCCTGACGATCGACAGCCCGAGCCCGGCCCCCCTCGCCGAGCGGACGCGGTCGCCCTGCAGCCGGGTGAACGGCTCGAACAGGTCGTCCACCTCGTACGGCGGCACCAGGTGCCCGGTGTTCGCCACCGTGAGCCGCACGCGGTGGCCCTCCCGCCGCAGCGTCACCCACACCTCGCCCCCGCGCACGTTGTACTTGACCGCGTTCTCCAGCAGGTTGAACACGCAGCGTTCGAGGAACAGCGGGTCGCCCTCGGTGACGGCCGGATCCAGGTCGTGGTGCACGCGCACCTGCCGCCTGCGCGGCTCGAGGTCCAGCTGCTCCTGCACGGTGCGCACGAGCGACGGCAGGTCCACGGGCTTGCGGACGGCCAGCTCCTGCTCCGACTGCGCCAGCAGCAGCAGGCTCTCGATCAACCGCTCGTAGCGGGCGTTGGTGCCGAGCAGCGCGCGGGCCAGCGCCTTCAGGTCCTCCGACGCCTCGGGCTCCTCCAGTGACACCTCCAGCACCGTCCGGTTGATCGCCAGCGGGGTGCGCAGTTCGTGCGAGGCGTTGGCGATGAAGCGGCGCTGCGCGTCGAACACCCGGCCCAGCCGGTCGAGCATCGCGTCGAAGGTGTCGGCCAGCCGTTTGACCTCGTCCTGGGGGCCGCGCAGCGCGATCCGCTCGTGCAGCGTGCTCTCGGAGAGCCGCTGCGCGGTCTCGGTCATCCGGTCGAGCGGGCGCAGCGCACGGTCGGCCACCAGGTAGCCGAGCACCACCGCGATCACCCCGATCAGGACCATGACCACGACGGACGACCTCAGCATCTCGTCGAGCACGCTGGCCGCCCGCCGCGCGACCTCCTGCTTCGCGTCCTGGTCGAGCTGGGCCTGCAGCACCTGCTTGGTCGGCACATCCGGAGGGAGCGCGGAGTCGCGCCCCACCTTGAACCCCATCCCCACGATGAACTGCTGGTTCAGCGCCTTGGCCGTCAGCAGGTAGGTGATCCAGAGCAGGGCCGACCCGGTGACGAGCAGCACCCCGCCGTACAGCAGCGTGAGCCGCATGCGCAGGCCCAGTCTGATCGCCTTCACAGCCGGTACCCCTTCCCGGGGACGTTCTCGATCGCCTGGGGAGCGCCCAGCTTCTTGCGCAGGGAGGTGATGGTGACCCGCAGCACGCCGCTGGTCGCGTCGGCGTACTCGTCCCAGACGTTCCTGCGCAGCTCGGCGGAGGGGACGAGGGCTCCTGCGGCGTCCAGCAGCTCGCGCAGGACGTCGAACTCCTTGCGGTTCAGCGTGATCTGCCTGCCGTCCCTGGTGACGGTGCGGCGGGCCGGGTCGAGCCTGATCCCGGCCCGTTCCAGGGTGGGCTGCACGGCCTTAGGCGAGCGGCGGGCGAGGGTCCGGACCCTGGCCACCAGCTCGGCGAACGCGAACGGCTTGACCAGGTAGTCGTCGGCGCCCAGCGACAGCCCGTCGACCCGGTCGCGGACCTGCCCGGCCGCGGTGAGCATGAGGATGCGGCCGGCGGCACTGGAGGTCAGCAGCTCGCGGCAGACGTCGTCGCCGTGCACCTCGGGCAGGTCGCGGTCGAGGACGACCACGTCGTAGTCGGTGAAGGAGGCCAGGTCCAGCGCCTCTTCGCCGTCGTAGGCGACGTCCACGGCGATCGCGTGCAGGCGCAGGCCGCGGGCGATCGCCTCCGCCAGCCGTTCCTCGTCCTCGACGACAAGCACTCGCATGATCCGACCTTGGCCGATCGGGTGTTAGCCCTGAGTAAGGCGATCTCCCCTTACCCGGGTTTAGCACCGGTGGCGCTGGAGTGGGGGCCGCACCTGGGCGTCCGTCCCGCGGTGCTGAGGAGCGAAGTCATGAAATTTCGGCTCATGCTGGCAGGGCTGGCGCCGGTGCTGGCGATGACGCTGGCCGCGTGCGGCTCGAAGCCCGCCGACGACGGGATCGCCAGCGCGGGCGGCGGCACCGCGAAGCCGACCGCGTCCGCGTCCCCCTCGCTGGACCCGCAGGAAGCGCGGCTCAAGTTCGCGCAGTGCATGCGCGAGCACGGCGTGGACATGCCCGACCCCGACTCGTCCGGACGGGTGACGATCAAGGGCAAGAAGGGCGACCCCGACCCCAGCAAGGCGATGCAGGCCTGCCAGCACTTCATGAAGGACGCGGTCGGCAACAAGATGGGCGGCCCGATGGACCCGGCGCAGCGCGACCGGATGGTCAAGTTCGCCGCCTGCATGCGCGAGCACGGCGTCGACATGCCCGACCCCGGCCCCAACGGCGAGTTCAGGGCGAAGATCGGCAAGGGCGGCGAGCAGAAGATGAAGGCTGCCGAGGAGGCGTGCAAGGAGTTCGCGCCGGGCTTCGGGAAGAAGCAGCCGTGAAGGCCGGGCTCGCCATCGTGGCCGGGCTGCTCGCCGTGGCAGCCGCCTGGACCGCGGTCGCCGTGCTCGGCGACACGGGCACCGACGCGGCGGCGCCCGCCGCCTCCCTGCCGCCGAGCACGGCCGCGATCACCAGGCAGGACCTGATCGACACCAAGACCGTCGACGGCAGGCTCACCTACTCCGACGAGCGGGACGTGACCGCCGGCGCGTCCGGCACGGTGACGTGGGTGGCCGAGGAGGGCGCGGTGATCCGCCGCGGCCGGTCGCTGCTCAAGGTGGACCGTAAACCGGTCACCCTGATGTACGGGTCGGTGCCGCTCTACCGCACGCTGCGGCTCGGCGTCTCCGACGGCCCGGACGTCGAGCAGCTCGAACGCAACCTCAAGGCGCTCGGCTACGGCGACTACCTGACCGTGGACGACCACTTCAGCTACGCGACCCGGCTGGCCGTCAAGCAGTGGCAGGAGGACCGTGGCCTGTCCGAGACGGGGGAGGTGGACGCCGCGCAGGTGGTGTTCCTGCCCGCCGCCGTCCGGGTGACCGACGCCAAGGCCAAGGTGGGCGGCAGGGCGGCCCCTGGCAGCCCGGTGCTGACGGTCAGCGGCACCCGGCGGCTGGTGCGCGTGGACCTCGACACCTCCGACCAGGCGATGGCCAGAAAGGGCGCCAAGGTCACGGTGACGCTGCCCGGCGGCGAGGAGGCGGCCGGGAAGATCTCCTCGGTCGGTACCGTCGCCAAGTCCTCCGGGTCCGGCCAGGACGACGACGGCACGACGACCATCGACGTCGACATCACGCTGACCAAGCCGCCCAGATCGAAGCTGGACCAGGCCCCCGTCGAGGTGGAGCTGGAGAGCGAGCGGCACAAGAACGTGCTGGCCGTGCCGGTCGAGGCGCTGCTGGCGCTGCGCGAGGGCGGGTTCGGCGTCGAGGTGGTCGAGGGGAACGCCAGCCGGATCGTGGCGGTGGAGACCGGCGCCTTCGGCAGCGGCCTCGTCGAGGTCAAGGGGGACGGGCTCAGCGAGGGCATGAAGGTCGGGGTGCCCGCGTCATGATCGTGGACCTGCGGCAGGTGACCAAGACCTACGACGGCCAGGTGCAGGCGCTACGCGGGGTGGACCTCGCGGTCGAGGACGGCGAGCTGCTGGCCATCGCCGGCCCGTCCGGCTCCGGCAAGTCCACCCTGCTCCACCTGATCGGCACCCTGGACCGGCCCACCACGGGCACCGTGACCATCGCCGGTCACGACGTCGCCAAGCTGTCCGACCGTGAGCTGTCGGCGCTGCGCGGACGGCACCTGGGCTTCGTCTTCCAGCAGTTCCACCTGGCACCGGGCATGCCCGCGCTGGACAACGTGGCCGACGGCCTCCTCTACACCGGCACCCCGCTGCGGACGCGCCGGGAGCGGGCCGCCGCCGCGCTGGAACGCGTCGGGCTCGGCCATCGGCTGGACCATCGCCCCCACCAGCTGTCGGGCGGCGAGCAGCAGCGGGTGGCGGTGGCGCGCGCGGTGGTGGGCGACCCGCCACTGCTGCTCGCCGACGAGCCCACCGGCAACCTGGACTCCGCGGCGGGCACGGAGGTCCTGGGCATCCTGCGGGACCTGCACGCCGGGGGGACCACGATCGCCATCATCACGCACGACATGGAGATCGCCGAGTGGGCCCCGCGCCAGGTCCGCGTCCGCGACGGCCGGATCACGGCCGACTCGGGGCACGGCCGCACCCCTCCGACCGAGTTCGTGAAGGGAGCCGTCCGATGATGAACCGCACCCCTTCGGCCGGGTTCGTGAAGGGAGCCGTCCGATGACGAGCCACGCGCTGCCTGCCGGGTCGCGGAAGGGGGTCCGCCGATGACACGGCTGGCCCCGGCTCGGCTCAGCCCGTCCGACGTGCTGCGGGTGGGGGCGGCGGGGCTGCGGGCCCGTCCCACCCGGGTGATCCTGTCGGCGCTGGGCATCGCCATCGGCATCGCCACCATGATCGCCGTGGTCGGGATCTCGTCCTCGTCCAGGGAGCAGCTCCTGCGCCAGCTCGACCGCCTCGGCACGAACCTGCTGACGGTCGCGCCGGGCAAGACGCTCTTCGGCGAGCAGGCCAAGCTGCCCACGGCCGCACTCGACATGGTCAAGCGCGTCCGGGCGGTCCAGACGGCCTCGGCGACCGGCACGATCGACGCCACGATCAGGCGGACCAACCACATCTCCGAGGCCGTCACGGGAGGCATCGCCGTCCAGGCCGCCAGCACCGAACTGCTCACCACGCTGGAGGGCCGCGCCGTGCACGGCACCTGGCTGAACGCGGCCACCGCCCGCGAGCCGGCCGTCGTCCTCGGCGCGGAGGCGGCCAAGCGGCTCGGCCTCGCGCGGACCGGTGTGCAGGTGTGGCTGGGCAACCGCTGGTTCACCGTCATCGGCATCCTCGGCCCGATGCCGCTCGCCCCCGAGATCGAACGCTCGGCCCTGGTCGGCTTCCCGGCGGCGGAGACGTACCTGGGCTTCGACGGCCACCCCACGACCATCTACGAACGCTCGGCGGAGACGTCGGTGGAGGCGGTGCGGGCGGTCCTGCCGCGCACGGTCAACCCGGAGAACCCGAGCGAGGTCGAGGTCAGCAGGCCGTCCGACGCCCTGGCGGCCAGGGCGGCCGCGGCAGGTGCCTTCACCAACCTCCTGCTCGGCCTGGGGGCGGTGGCGCTGCTGGTGGGCGGGGTCGGAGTGGCCAACACCATGGTCATCTCGGTTCTGGAGCGCCGCAAGGAGATCGGCCTGCGCCGCTCGCTCGGCGCCACCCAAGGGCAGGTCCGCGTCCAGTTCCTGTCGGAGTCCCTGCTGCTGTCCGCCCTGGGCGGGCTGGTGGGGGCGGTCCTGGGCGCCCTGGCCACCATCGGGTACGCCCTGTCGCGGGGCTGGCCCCCGGTGGTGCCGCCGTGGGCGATCGGCGGCGCGGTCGTGGCGACGCTGGTCATCGGGACGATCGCGGGCATCTACCCGGCCATGCGCGCCGCCCGCCTGTCGCCCACGGTCGCCCTGACCACGACCTGACCCCCGGGAACGGGGTTCCCCCGGGCGAGGGACGCTCGTGGCCCGCGCGGGGGAGTCGGCCGGTACGTCCAGCAGGCGATCTTTGGGTCGGCGGCACGAAGACCTGGAGGTCACGATGGCGATAACGGCGAACCGGCAGGTGGGTCGCGGGAGTTCTGGATGGGCGGTGGTCCTGCGCCGGTGGCCGTCGTGGGCGCCCTACGCCGCGGCGGCCTGGGGGGTGGCGTACGCGGCCGTCCAGCTCGCCTGGGTGGCGAGCGGCATCGCCCTGCCGCTCGGAGCGCATCACGCGTTCCCGCCCGCGGTCCAGCTCGTCCTGGCCGGCCTGGCGCTCCTGGCCGCCGGGGCCTGCCTGGCCGCCGTCCGGGCCCGTGGCCGGTTCGCCCGGACGGCGGCCGGCGCGACGCTGCTCGTGGTCATCCCGGTCTTCGTCCTGGGGACGTTCGGCGCGCCGATCGAGTTCGTCTCCCTGATCGGGGGCGCGGGGCCCAGCGGCGCCGGCCTGGCCCACCTGCTGCTGGACATCCCCGGTGCCGGGCTCCTGCTGGTCACCGGCCTGTCCTTGCGCAGGCGGGCCCGCGGCAGGTGCCCGCGATGCGGCCAGGCGCACGCCTGGGGCAGCGACGGGCCGCTGGAGCACCCGGCCTCGTCCGGGGCGTCGGCGAAGGTCCAGGTGGCCGTCTACGCCGGTATGTGCGGAATCCTGCCGTGGGCGATCACCAAGACCATCTGGACCCTCGGCGGTGACGCCTTCGGACTCACCGCCGAGCAGTGGCGGGCGGCCAACGCCGCCGGCTCGGGGGTGACGAAGGCGCTCGCGTCGGTGGGCATCGACTTCACGGTGCTGGCCGCGATGCTGGCGTGGTTCCTGATGGTGGGTCTGATGTACCGGTGGGGGCAGGTGTTCCCCCGGTGGACGCTGTTCCTGTCGGGCAGGCGGGTGCCGCGCCTGCTGCCGCTGATTCCCGCCTGGCTGACCGGTCTCACGCTGGCCCTGTACGGGACGGGGATCCTCGCCGCCTTCCCCCTGTTCTTCGCCGGCACGGGGAGCATGGCGTGGATGACCGCGTTCGGCGGCCTCGCCTTCGCCGGCCTGGGCTTCGGCCTCCTCGTGGCCGCCCGCTCCTACGCCGCCCGCACCCGCCCGGTGTGCGGCCGGGAAGCCTGAGCCTGGCTCACAGCCAGCCGGGCCTGACCAGGCCGGACTCGTAGGCGACGACCACGAGCTGGGCGCGGTCACGTGCCTGGAGCTTCATCATGGCGCGGCTCACGTGCGTCTTGGCCGTGGCCGGGGACATGAAGAGCTTCGCGGCGATCTCGTCGTTGGTCATGCCGGTGCCCACCAGGGACAGGACCTCCCGTTCGCGGTCCGTCAGCTGGTCCAGGCCGGTCGCCTTGACCGGTTCCTTGGCCCTGGTGGCGTACTCGGCTATCAGGCGGCGGGTCACGCTCGGCGACAACAGGGCCTCGCCCGCCGCCACCACCCTGACCGCCTGGATGAGCTCCGCCGGTTCGGTGTCCTTGACCAGGAAGCCGCTGGCTCCGCCCCTGAGGGCTTCGAAGACGTATTCGTCCAGCTCGAAGGTGGTGAGGATGATGACGCGGGGGCCGGGCGGCATCTGGCGGGTGGCCGTCAGGCCGTCGGTGCCCGGCATGCGGATGTCCATGAGGACCACGTCCGGCTCGTGCTGGTGGGAGAGCTGCACCGCCTCCGCGCCGTCGGCGGCCTCCGCCACCACCGTCATGTCGGGCTGGGCGTTCAGCAGGGCCTTGAAGCCCGCTCTGACCAGGGCCTGGTCGTCAGCCAGCAGCAGCTTGATCACGAGGTCTCCTCGGGTAGGGGCAGGACGGCCTCGACCTGGAAGCCGTTGTCCAGACGTCCCGCGAACAGCGTGCCGCCCAGGGCGGAGGTGCGCTCGCGCATGCCGGGGATGCCGTTGCCGCTGCCGTCCTCGGACAGTACCGCGGGCGCCGTCGCCCCCGTGTCGGTGACGCGGATGAGCAGCTCCCGCGGCCCGTACTCGAGGTCGACCGTCACCCGCGCCCCGGGGGCGTGGCGGGCGACGTTCGTGAGCGACTCCTGGACGATGCGGTACGCCGCCCGCTCCACCTGGGGAGAGAGCGGACGCGAGCCGATCCGCTTGAGCGTGATGTCCAGGCCGGAGCGCTGCACCAGGTCGTCGAGGCGGTCGAGCCCGGCGGTGGGGGAGCGGGGGGCGCCCTCGCGCAGCACGTTCAGGACCGAGCGCATCTCGCCGAGCACCTCCTTCGAGGCGGTCTTGATGGTGGCGAGCGCGCTGCGGGCCTGCTCGGAGTCGTCGTCGATGAGGTGCAGCGCGGTGCTGGCCTGGACGTGGATCAGCGAGATGTTGTGCGCCAGCACGTCGTGCAGCTCCTGGGCCATGGTCAGGCGCTCCTCGCTGGCCTGCCGCCTGCTCTCCTCCTCGGCGGCCCGCTGCTGCTGGGCGCGGCGCTCGCGCAGGGTCCTGGCCAGCTCGGCGGCCAGCATGAACAGCAGCACGAACGCGCTGATGGCCAAGGTGTGGAAGACCCAGAACTGCGGCGAGGTGTCGCCCAGCGAGGCGTAGGCGAGGAAGACCGCGATCGTGACCCCGGCCAGGATCCAGGCGGCCGGCCGGTGCCCGTTCATGACGAGCGAGAACAGCAGGATGATCGGGGCGAGGAAGACGGGCCCGTACGGATAGCCGCCCCACACGTACGCGTACGTCGCCAGCAGCGTGACGACCGTGGACGCGACCGGAAATCTCCGGCGGGCCAGCAGCATCAGCGGCCCGAGCAGCAGCAACACGTACGCCAGCGGGTCGAGCTGCGCCCTGAAGGTCCGCTGCCCCCAGGCGGCCCCCTGCGACAGCACGACCTGGGCGACCGCGGTGATCAACGCGAGGAAGGGATCGAAGCCGGACTTCTTACGCACCCCCCAACGCTAGGCCAACCTCCTGACCAGCGCATCATCCCTCCGTGGGAGGGGGCCCTACCACGATGGGGGTACCTGAGTCATCGTGGAGACCATGCGCCGAGTGATCGTTCCCGCAGCAGCGACGACAGCACTACTCACCTCTCTCCTGGTGGCCCCGCCCGCGGTCGCCGAACCTCCGCACGCCGAACCCACGCAGGCCGAACCCACGCAGGACGGACCCGCGCAGGACGCACCTACGCAGGGCGAACCCACGCAGAAGGTGCCGGTCGCTGAGGGGTACGGGGGCGCCGTCGCCACCGTCGACCTCGACGCCAGCAAGGCCGCGATCGGCGTCCTGAACCGGGGCGGCAACGCCATGGACGCGGCGGTCGCCGCGGGTGCGGTGCTCGGCGTGACCGAGCCGTACTCCTCGGGCCTGACGGGCGGCGGCTTCATGGTCTACTACGACGCCCGCCGGCGCAGGGTCTTCACCGTCGACGGACGCGAGAAGGCCCCGCAGGCGATGACCTCCACCACGCTCGCGGGCATCCCGTTCGAGGAGGGGGTGACCAGCGGCCTGTCGGCGGGAGTGCCCGGCACGGTGGCCCAGTGGGACCTGGCCCTGCGCAGGTTCGGCACGCTCTCGCTGAAGCGGGCGCTCCAGCCGGCGATCGAGGTGGCGTCCAAGGGCTTCGTCGTGGACCAGACCTTCTACAACCAGACCGCCCAGAACGTCGCCAGGTTCAAGGACTTCACGTCCACCGCCAAGCTCTACCTGCCGAACGGCGCCCCGCCGCCCGTCGGCTCCGTCTTCAAGAACCCCGAGCTCGCCGACACCTACCGCGAGCTGGGCAGGCGCGGACCGAGCTGGCTGTACGGCGGGCAGCTCGGCAGAGAGATCGTCGCCACCGTCAAGCAGCCCCCCGTGACTCCCGGCTCCACCAGGAACGTCAGACCCGGCCTGATGGAGCTCTCTGACCTGCGCGACTACCAGGCGCTGACGCGCGAGCCCACCCGGATCGACTTCAAGGGCATGCAGGTGTACGGCATGGCGCCGCCGTCCTCCGGGGGCTCCACGGTCGGCGAGGCTCTCAACATCCTGGAGGCGCTCCCGCAGGTCGGCGTGCACGAGTACCTGGAGGCGTCCAGGCTCGCCTTCGCCGACAGGAACAAGTACGTCGGCGACCTCCCGCACGTGCCCCTCAAGGAGCTCCTGTCGGACGGGTTCGCCAAGGAACGGGCCTGCCTGATCGGCGACAGGGCGCTGCCCAGCCCGGCCGCGCCCGGCGAGCCCGACGGCGACTACGGCTCCTGCGCCACCCCGTCGGGCACCGCCACGGCGACCGTCGAGGAGGGCCCCGAGACCACACACCTGGTCGTCGCCGACCGCTGGGGCAATGTGGTGGCCTACAACCTGAGCATCGAGTCCACCGGCGGCAACGGCATCGTCGTCCCGGGGCGCGGCGTGCTGCTCAACAACGAGCTGACCGACTTCACCTTCGGCCCCGCCCCCGGCGACCCGAACCTGCCGGGGCCGGGCAAGCGCCCGCGCTCGTCGATGGCGCCCACCCTGGTGTTCCAGCACGGCAGGCCGGTGCTGGCGGCCGGGTCACCGGGCGGCTCGACGATCATCACGACCGTGCTGCAGATCCTGGTCAACCGGTACGAGTTCGGCATGAACCTGCCCGAAGCGCTCGCCGCGCCGCGGGCCACGCAGCGCAACACCCCGCAGACCCAGGCCGAGCAGGCCTTCCTCGACAAGTACGGGGCCGAGCTGAAGGCCAGAGGCCACGACCTGGTGCTGAACCCGGAGATCGGCGCGGCCACCGCGCTGGAGTTCCTCGGCAGGGGGAAGGTCCAGGCGGTCGCCGAGCCGGTCAGGCGCGGCGGCGGCAGTGCGCTGGTCGTGCGATCCGGGGTGTGCTGCAAGAGTGGCGGTTGAGCCAACCGGTTGACGTCCGCGACGACCGCAGGCGTCGACGTGGCGGACAGGCGATAGGTGTCCGGGAGGTGCCAGGGACGACTTGGCGCCTCCCGACCCGTCAAGGGAGCCGTTAGGCGGATGTCACCTTTGTGCGGGGTTCTGGCGCGGGGTGGCGGTGCTGCGGCTATCGAAGTCGTGTTGCGCCTGGTCCATGAGGGTGGACAAGTGCGCGCCCGCGCCCAGGTCGCGCATCATCGTGGTCTTCGCCTCCGCCGCGGCCTGCTCTGCCGCGTGGACCGCCGCCACCACCGCGTCGCCGAGCGTCACGCCGTCGTGCCGCCGCTTGCTCAGCTGGCTGACGTCGAGAGCCAGCAGTGTTCCTGCCGCGTCGACGGTCGCCACGACGCCGCCGTCGTCGGCGCTACCGGTGAACTCCCGCGCGCCCCACTCCGCCACGACCGCCTCGGCCTCGGCCGACATCCTCTCCAACTGCTCCGAGAGCATCCGCAGTTCATCCATGGTCACTTCTCTCTCAGGATGGCGTCGAAGTACGGCGCGAGCGGGTCGTGGCCGGGGTCGGGCCGCGGCCGACCGGTGGCCAGCGTGTCCACCATCTGGGTCAACCCCTCGGCCATCGCTACGCGGGCCGCCCCGATGGCCTGCTGGACGGCCTGGCCGATCGCGACGTGGTCGAGGTCGCGCATCGCTTTGGGGCCGATGGCCACGTGCAGCAGCCGTCCCGAGCCCGACACCGTGGCCACCACCAGGCCCGTGTCGTCGGCGCCCGTCACCTCCTGCTCGTCCAGCTCGCGCATGGCTCCTGCGAACGCGTCAACCCAGCCCTCGATCTCGCGGATCAGCCCGGGGACGTCCCCGGCGCCGCCGGCGTTGAACGCGTCGATGTGCTTCACGACTTTTCCTCGGTGACGATCTCCCAGTAGGCGGGGTTGGCGACATCCTTGTCCACGTGCAGGTCACGTGCCCCGTTAGCCGGATCGCCGCCGTTGTAGAAGGCGCCCTTGAGATCCATGACCTTCAGTTGGAGGGAGTTGAGTTCGCCCTCATTGGTCCTGTAGATGTCGACGAACTGCTTGAGGAGGGTACCGGCCATGGTGAGGAAGACGCCGGTCTGCGTCATGAGGGCGACCCTGCCGGCGGGGTGTGCGCTAAGCTTCGAGAGCGCTTTGAATATGGGTCCGTTGATGGTCCACATACCGAAGGCGGCCATGTCATATTCCAGAACTTCCTTGTACTGGTTGTGCATGGTGCCGCTCAGCTCCTTGGAGATATTGCCGAGCTGGTCGAACATGCCGATCAACTTGAACCTGAGGTACTGCTGGAGCGTTTCGACCGCGTGGCCCTTCCAGTTCGGCGACACGTCGTTGAAGTAGGTGAGCCATACATCCCATGCGCTGCCCTTGAGGTGGCCATGGATCTCCCTCCAGGTATCCCGCTGGTTGGAGAAGAGAAAGGGGTTGCCTACGTTGGCAACGACGGCGGCCTTGATCGCCCATCCGGCCCAGCCGACTCCTGAGAGGCTCAGCCCGAGGGTGATCGGTCCGTCGTAGCGCTTCATCTGGGCGATCACGTTCTTGAAGAAACCGGGGTCGGCGCGCTGACCGAAGGTGATGGTCCGGGCGACCTTCCCTTTCGGGTTGTAGACGTGCATCTGGCCCGGGCCGACGGCGCGGAAATGCTTCGGGATGGTTAGCTTGGGAGGCTCGCTCGAGGAGGTCGGCATTGTCGCACCCTTCAGTGTCGGAGCTGATCAGTGGCGGCTTCGGCATCATGATTGGCTGCGCGGTAATTCTTGGCCACCGTGACGAGCAGCTCGCCGTCGTCCTTCAGGACCGTCAGCAGGATTTCGGCGCAGTCTGACCAGGTGTCGGCGATGTTGTTCCAACCGCCGGCGAACATGAGCCCGACGGCGGGGACTCCGGTGATCGGAAGGTGATTCCACAGGCCATCGATCCTGGGCACGGCCGCCCGCAGTTGGCCGACCGCCTTGGACGCCTCCTCCATCACGTCGGCGAACTTGATGATCTCACCCGTGGCGACCTCGACGCCGTCCTTGTCGCCGCCGGCAGAAGGCGGAGAGGAAGTGTCCGGCGCAGGTTCGGCGGAGTTCGGGCTGGGCAGCAGGCTGGAAGGCAGGCACGGGCCAGGCGGGCAGGCGGGGGTGTGCGGGCACGGGCTGAGTGCCGAGGAAGAGGGGCTCGGGCTGCCGGTCGAGGGGCTGGGCATCCCACTGGGTGACTGGCTCGGCGACGGGGAGGGGCTCTCGGAGCCGCTTTCGGACGGACTCGGGCTCGGGGACGGCGAGGAAGTATCGGACGGGCTCGGGGACGGCGAGGAAGTATCGGACGGGCTCGGGGACGGCGAAGAACTCTCCGACGGGCTTCCGGATAAATCCGGATATGTCGGTTCCGTGGAGGCAGGGCCGGGCACGAGGTACACCTTCCGTTTGTTTGGCGGGGATGGCCCTCAGCGCGAGTGATCCCCCGGCGGAGGGGGCGGTGTCGGGAGGGCATCGCGCGACACGAGACGCCAGCCGTCAATGATCAGAGCCCAATCTACGGGACGATCATGGACGCCGTCCATGGGAGGGTAACGTATCCGCACCTCAGGCGAGACGAGGGAGGCCAGCGGAAGCGGCTCTGCCGTCTAGTAGATGAGCTCGTAGGCGTCGGGCTTCACCTTGCGGGTGCGCGCCCAGTACTCGAAGGTGAAGCCCGGCCAGATCGTCCGGTTCGCGCCGTGTTCGTCCAGATACCAGGAGCGGCAGCCGCCCGCGTTCCACACCAGCGGGTCGAGCCGTTCCTGGAGGCGCCGGTTGAACGCCCGCTGCCGTTCCGGCCTGACGTCCACGGCCCTGGCCTGGGTCCTGGAGAGCAGGCGCAGGCAGCTCATGACGTAACGCACCTGCGCCTCGATCATGAACACGACCGAGTGGTGCCCGAGCCCGGTGTTCGGACCGAGCAGGAAGAACAGGTTCGGGAAGCCGGAGGTGGTGATGCCGTAGTAGGTCTCGATGCCGTCCTGCCAGGCGTCCTGGATCTTCAGGCCGTTCCTGCCGATGATCCGCTGGTCCTTGAGCATGTCCGTCACCCTGAAGCCGGTGCCGAAGACGATGACGTCCGCCTCGTGCTCGCGTCCGGTGGAGTCGACGACCGCGTGTTCCCTGATCTCGGCGGCCCCGCCCGTCACCAGCGAGACGTCGTCCCTGGTCAGGGTCGGGTAGTAGTCGCTCGACAGGAGCAGCCGCTTGCAGCCGATCGTGTAGTCGGGGGTGAGGGCGCGGCGCAGCTCGGGGTCGGGGACCTGTGAGCGCAGGTGCTTGAGCGCGATCCTCTCGTGCACCTTCATCAGGCGCGGGTCGACGGTGAAGCCCAGCGCGCGGGTCTCCAGCGCCCAGTAGACGGCGCCGCGCACCGCCCTGGCCGCGCCGGGCAGCCGCAGTGCCTGCTTCATCCGGGACGTGAGGGCGAAGTCCGGCTTCGGGTGGATCCACGGGGGTGTGCGCTGGAAGACGGTGAGGTGTGCCGCCTCGGGGGCGATCTGCGGGACGAACTGGATGGCGGACGCGCCGGTGCCGATGACCGCGACGCGCTTGCCGGCGAGCTCGACCGAGTGGTCCCACTCGGAGGAGTGGAAGGCCGGGCCGGCGAACGACTCCCGCCCCGGAATATCCGGAAATGACGGTACATGGAGGGCGCCGATGCCGGAGATGACGGCGTTCGTGGTCAGGGTCGCGCCGTCGTCCGTGGCCACCTCCCAGCGGCGGGCCGCGTCGTCCCACTCCAGGGAGACGACGCGCTTGCCGTACCGGATGTGCGGGGCGATGCGGTACTTGTCGACGCACGTCCGCATGTACTCCCAGATCTCCTCCTGTGGGGAGAACATCCGCGACCAGTCGGGGTTGAGGTCGAACGAGTAGGAGTACATGTGCGACGGCACGTCGCACGCGCAGCCGGGGTAGGTGTTGTCCCGCCAGGTTCCACCCAGATCGTCGGCCTTCTCCAGGATGACGAAGTCGTGGTACCCGGCCTCCTTGAGCTTGATCGCCATGCCGATCCCGGCGAAGCCCGAACCGATGATCACTATTCCTGGCTCGACCACTGGTCCTCCCGTAGCCCCGAACTATTGGACTTACCGTCCAATGTAGTCAGCGACTCCCGTCCGATCCAGGGGTGCCGTCCCGTGAGGCCGGTCACACCGACCGGACGGTATGTGCGGGGCATGCGCCTGCCCGTCCGTCCGGCCACGGGGACGCCGCTCGACCGGACGCCAAGAACCCGCCGCGACGCTGCGGCGGGTGCTCTCCCTCCTGACGGCGGTTAGCGCAGCAGGAGGAAGGCTCCGACGCCGATGACGGCGATCACGATGACCACGGCGATGATCGGCAGGAGAGGCGACTTCTTCGGAGCCGCGGCGGCCTCCTGCTCGGACCGCTGCGCGAACGCCTTGAACTGCTGAGTGTTGCCCGCGGGGTCGATATGCTGGTCAGACATGGCCAGCAGCCTAGCGGGATCACTCGCGCCATTTGCACTGTTTAACGCGATCTGTAGGTGTGGGCTGATTGCGGGACCGGTCCACCTGGCGGATAGCTTTGAAGCATGCTCCGGACCCTGTTCTCGCCCCGCATCATGGGGCTGCATCTGCTGACGATCGGGGTCCTCGTCGCGTTCATCCTGCTCGGGCGCTGGCAGCTCGGCGTCTTCCAGGACTCCGGCATGCCGCACGCGGCGACCGATCCGGCGCCGGTGGGGGTCACCACGCTCTCTCAGGTGGGCGCGCAGATGCAGGGCACGTCCGTGGGGCGCAGGGTCACGGCCGAGGGCGTCTACGACCCGGCCAGGCAGCTGCTGGTCGCCGACAGGCGACCGAACGTCGACGCGCCCGGCGGCAACGTCTCGCGCGGCCAGGGCTACTGGGTGCTCACGCCGCTCAGGCTCGACGACGGCACGCTGATGCCCGTCGTGCGCGGCTGGGTGGCCGAGCCCGCGGGCCCGATGGCGGCGCCGGAAGGCAGGGTCACGGTCGCCGGGCGGCTGCGCCCGCCGCAGGGCACCGACAGCGTGCAGCGGCGCGCCGAGGGGCTTCCGTCGGGCCAGGTCCAGACGGTGTCCACCGGTGAGCTGATCAACCTGTGGAGCGGTCAGAAGGTGCGCAACGGCTACGTCGTGGCAGAGCCGCCCTCGGGCGCGCTGGCCCAGGTGAAGGTGCCGCCGCCGGTCGTGGGCGGCGAGCTGACCTGGCGTAACCTGGCCTACGCGGCCAACTGGTGGATCTTCGCCGGATTCGCCGTGTTCATGTGGTTCCACTTCGTACGCGACGCCGTCCGAAGTGATCGGGACCGTGCCAAGTCCCCTGAGATGGTTCTGGAAGGTTAACGGTGGAATCGGCTCTCAAGCCCTTCCGGGCGCTCGCCTACGTCGTGGGCGTGATGCTGCTCGTGCTCTGCGTGGCGATGGTCCTGCGCTACGGCTTCGACGTCGCGGGCATGTCGAAGGTCGTCGCGCCGATCCACGGCTTCCTCTACATGATCTACCTGGTCACGGTCCTGAACCTGGGCATGAAGGGCCGCTGGACCTGGCAGTACATGCTGGGCATCATGATCGGCGGCACCGTGCCGTTCCTGTCGTTCCACATCGAACGGCGGGTGACCCAGCGGGTGCACCAGGACATCGCGGCCGCGGCGGAGGCCTGAGCCCCCGCCGCCGCGCCTCATCTGCCGATGCCGCGCCTGCGGGCTCGCTTGAGCCGCTCGCGCTGCGACGGGTCCAGCATCAGGTAACCGACTACCGGGGCGGCGATCACGCCGAGGACGACCAGCAGGGTGACCCATCCGGCCCCGAAGATCATCAGCGAAAGCAGAACCGCGGCGCCCGCGCCGATGGCGTACTTCTGGACTGGCGACATCCTCAACTTCCTCCGAACGCGGAGCACGCGCCCCGCCTCTCTCACATTGTGCGTCGCCAGTTCAACGAGTGGGCCCATCGCCCGGGTTCCAATCGCGATGTATCTCAATTGTCGCGCGTGTAGAGCGTGAGGTGGATCGACCCGAACGTGCGCGTACGCCCCGGTTTTAGGCGTTTCTTCAGGGCGAGGTAGCGTTCGTCGTCGGCATACCTGGGGCCGATGCGCGGCGACACCAGCCACACCCGCTCGACGCCCGCCAGCGCCTGCCCGAGCTCGGCCGCCGTGCGCGGCTCGGCCGCGCCGGGAGCGTGGGTCAGGTCCACGAGCCGCTCGTACGGCTCGCCGTACACCGCCACGAACAGGCGGTAGCGCTGCGGCACGAACAGCACCCGGTCTCCCGGACGCTCCTCGGCGGCGAGGGCGGCGGCCAGCGAGCGCAGGTCGTCCGGGCGGCCGTTCGGCTCCCTGAGCGCGACCTGCGTCCCGTACGTGAGGACGGCGAAGGCCAGCACGGCCAGCGGCACGGTCACGGCGGGCCGGCGGTGCCGGAGCAGCGCCGCCGCGCCGATCCCTGCCAGCAGCGCGAGCCCCGGAACGGCGAACAGCACGTAACGCGGATGGTAGATCGGCTGCACCTGGGAGATCGCCATCGACAGGACCACCGGCACGACCGCCCACAAGGTCACGACCGGCACCCGCCAGGCGCCCCACAGCGCCAGCCCGAACAGCACGGCCGCCGCCGGCCAGCTCCCCGCGACCTCGACGGGGAACGCCGCCACCTCCTTCAGCCCGGGCGCCTGCAGCCAGAACACCTGCGCGCCCCGCTGCCCCGCCGCGATGGCGACCAGCGGCAGCAGCGCAACCCCCGCTCCCGCCGCGGACAGCAGGGCCGACCGGCGCCCCGCCAGCCAGGCGGCCACGAGATGGGCCGGCACCAGCAGGACCGCGTACAGGTGCAGCCAGCCGAGCAGGGCCAGGCTGGCGGCGTACCCGACGTGCAGCCACGGCGTGGGGCGCTCGACCAGCCTGACCAGCAGCCACGTGGACAGCACGGCGACCGCGCTGACCAGCGCGTACGAGCGGGCCTCCTGCGCGTACCTGTCGGCTATCGGGGTCAGCGCGTAGAACAGGCCGCCACACAGCCCCGCGACCGGCCCGGCCAGCCGCTGGCCGAGAGCCGCCACCCCGAACGCGGCGGCCGTGAACGCCACCACCGACAGCAGCCGGAACGGCACCTCCGGCGGCCCGCCGAGCGCCGCGAACGGCCGGAGGAGGACGTAGTAGAGCGCGTGCACGGTGTCGATGTCGGCCAGCAACCGGCGCAGGTCGGCGAGCGACATCCGGGCGGCCATCGCGCTGACCGACTCGTCCCGCCACAACGAGGGCACGCCCAGCCTCCAGCCGCCCAGCACGGCCGCGACCAGGGCAGGGAGGATGGCGACGAGCGCCGGCCGGCCGGCGCGGGGGAGAGCGCTCACACCCGCTGGCCGGGGGTGGCGGCGGCGCGCAGCTCCTGACGGAGGGAGTCCAGGGTGGGGCGGTAGGCCGGGTTGCCCGCCAGGAGCCGGAACAGGGCGGGGGCGAGGGCGCCCGCCCTGGTCAGCGGGGCGCCAGGAGCGGGGGGACGTCCTTCGACGGCGGCGAACAGGGTGGCGCCGAGCGACCACAGGTCGGCCGCCGGGCTGACCACCCGTTCAGGGGCGGTGAAGGCGGGCTGGACTCCGGTGGCCAGCGGCGGAGCCAGCGTGGCGTGGCCGTCGGCCCCGATCATGACGTTGGCGGGCTGCACGCCGCCGTGGCTGGTGCCGCGCAGGTGCAGTTCGGCGAGCTGTTCGAGGACGTCCAGGCCGACGGCGGCGACCTGGGCGGGCGGCATCGGGCCCGACGCGGCGATGACCTGGTCGAGGGAGCGCGTCACGGCGAGCCGCGCGAGCGTCTCCGCGACGACCTCGGTCGACGGCGGGTCCGACGGGTCGAGCATCGCCCTGATCAGGGACCTGAGCGGATCCGTGGCTGCGGCGGGCTCCAGGCCCGGCGGGCGGCCCTCCACCGCGAAGTGCAGCGTGGCGGCCAGCGACCACAGGTCGGCCGAGGCGCGCAGCCCCGGATGGTGCGCGAACCCGAACCCGGTGAGCACCGCCCTGCCCGTCGTGGTGAGCAGCACGGTGCCCGGATTGACCCGGCCGTGGATGATCCCGGCGGCGTGCGCGGCCAGCAGCGCGCCCAGCAGGCACACCCCCACCCGCGCCGTCTGCAGCATGGGCAGCGGATGGCGTGACAGCACGGCCTGTTCGAGCGACGGCCCCGACACGAACTCCATGACCAGCCATAACTCGCCGCGCTCGGCCACCACGTCCAGGACCTGCACCACCGACGGGTGCCGCAGCGCGGCGGCCCGCCTCGCCGCGGCCAGCGCGGCCTCGTGCGCCTCCGCTGGTTCGCGCAGCTGCCTGACCGCGACGTCGCGGTGCGTCACCTCGTCGAAGGCCAGCCGGACGGCGCCCCCGCCCAGCGGGTTCAGCAGCCTGTAGCGGCCGGCGAGCTTCCCGGTCTCTCCCATGTCGAGGTGCACGATAGCGGCACATCTCCGGGCAGAGCCATGGCCAGTCCCGCAAATGCCCCGATCTTTCGTATGAGGTCGGCTCAGGCGGCGGGGGTGGGTGCGCTGGGTGGGGGCGGGGTGGCCGCCAGCCAGGACTCGTGGGCCGCGTGCAGGCGGCGCCAGAGGGCGTCCTTCTCCGGGGTCGTCACGTCGTCCAGAGGGAGGCGGAAGACGTCGGCGAGGGCCGCGTAGTAGTCGCCGGACGTCTCCAGCGTGATCGAGTGCGTGCCGACGCCCAGGCGCGTCAGCACGAGCCCGCGGAGGCTGTCCACGCCGGACACGTCCCGTCGCTGGAGGCTGGCGATGCGCACGAACCCCGACTCCGGGGACGTGCTCAGATGCTCGTGCATCGCGGTGAAGGCGGACATGGCGGTGGGAGCCGGGCCGAAGTCCATGCCGGCGAACGACCCGGCGGGATCGTGGTCGAGTCGCCAGCCGCCGGGCGCGATCTCCGACGGGCGCAGCCCGTACCTGAACGGCCCCTGCTGGTAGACGCCCTCCATCAGCGGGAGCGGGCCGTGGAGCGCGTCGCCGAGCCCGACGTCCACGAGCCACGCGCCGCCCGGATTGTCCGCCGACGGCAGGCCGCTCGCCGTGAGCACCAGATGGTTCCCGGTGATGCCCGGCTCCGCGCCCCGGTTCTGCACGCCGCCCACGTGCCTGGTCACGTCGTACCCGAGCGCGAGAAGGAGCTGCGAGAGCGCCCCGTTCAGGTGGTAGCAGTAGCCGCCGCGCCCGCCGATGATCCGCTCGGCCGACTCCAGCGGATCGACCGTGGTGGTGCGTCCCAGCCAGATCTCCAGCGCCTCGTACGTGACGCGCTCGACGTGCGCGACGTGCAGCGCGCGCAGGTTCTCCGCCGAAGGCGGGGAGGTGAGAAGGGACAGGAGCCCGAGACGGTGGAGGTATCCGACGACGTTCACCCGAGCAAGTCTGCACCGGATGTGCACATATTGGGGAGTGCTGTCTGCACAGCCCACTTCTAGGCTTTCGTCCGTGGCAGAGCAGCGACGGATCCTCCTGGTTGAGGACGACGAGACGATCGCGCTGGCCGTGCGGAACAGGCTGGCCGCCGAGGGGTTCGACGTCAGGGTGGCAGGCGACGGGGAGACCGCCCTGATCCAGTACGGCAGAGCGGAGCCCGACCTGGTGATCTTGGACCGGCTCCTGCCGGGGCTCGACGGGCTGGAGGTGTGCCGCCGGATGCAGGCCGCCAGGCCGGTGCCGGTGCTCATGCTGACCGCGCTGGGCGAGGAGACCGACGTGCTGGTCGGCCTCGGCGTGGGCGCCGACGACTACCTGGCCAAGCCGTTCAGCATGCGCGAGCTCGTCGCCAGGATCCACGCCCTCCTGCGCAGGGTGGAGCGGGCCGCCCAGCTGGCCGTCGAGGACACCGTGATCAGAGTCGGGGAGGTCGAGATCGACACCGCGGCCCGCAGGGTGTTCGTGCGAGGCGCCGAGGCGCAGCTCACCAGGACCGAGTTCGACCTGCTGCGCCGTCTGGCGGAACGTCCCGGGCAGGTCTTCGAGCGTGACCGCCTGCTGTCGGACGTGTGGGGCTTCTCCGAGGCCGCCGCCACCAGGACGGTGGACAGCCACGTCCGGGCACTGCGCCGCAAACTGGGCTCCGACGTGGTGCGGACCGTCCACGGCGTCGGCTACGCGCTGGTCCGGCGATGAGGCCGCTCGACTTCCTGGGCCGGATCAAGGTCAAACTCGGCCTGGCGATCGTGCTGGCCGTGGGCACCGCGTTCGTGGTCAACGAGGTCGGCCTCAACTCCGGGATCTCCCGCGACGTCCGGATCGCCGTGGCCCTCGTCCTGGCGCTGATCATGGTGCAGGTGCTGGCCATGGGCATGACCAAGCCGCTGCGCGAGATGGCCAGGGCCGCCCAGACGGTCGCCAAGGGCAGCTACTCGCTGCGGGTCCGCGCCACGTCCCGGGACGAGGTCGGCGAGCTGGCCAGGGCGTTCAACGCGATGGCCGCGGACCTGGGAGAGGTTGACAGGCAGCGGCGCGAACTGGTCGCCAACGTCAGCCACGAGCTGCGGACCCCGATCACCGGGCTCCGCGCCATCCTGGAGAACGTCGTCGACGGCGTGTCCGCTCCCGACCCGGTGACCATGAGCACCGCGCTCGCCCAGACCGAGCGGCTCGGACGCCTCGTCGCCCAGCTCCTCGACCTGTCACGCCTCGACTCCGGCGTCCGGCTGATCGAGTCCGAGGCGCTGGAGCTGGCCCCGCTGCTCGAACAGGCGGTGCGGGAGGCCGGGCTGGCGCGGGAGGAGGTCCGGCTCGTGCCCGCGGTCCCCGACGACCTCGTGGTGCGCGCCGACCCCGACCTGCTGGCGCAGGTCCTGGCGAACCTCCTCGACAACGCGGTACGGCACAGCCCGCCGGGCGGCGTGGTCACCGTGACGGGCGCGCCGCACGGTGCCGGGGTCCGCATCACCGTCACCGATCAGGGGCCCGGCATCCCCGTCTCCGCCCGGGGGCGGGTGTTCGAACGCTTCTCCCGCCTGGACGCGGGCCGCGCGGCGGACGCCGGAGGCGCCGGGCTCGGGCTGGCGATCGTCAAGGAGATCGTCGAAATGCACGGGGGTTCGATCCGCATCGACGACTGCGCGGGGTGCCGCATGGTCGTCGACTTACCAGGAAGGACGACGATGGCGGACTCGCCATTGGAGCTCGACCAGCAGCCGGGGGCGCTGCCGGAACGGCCTGCCGACGCGATGTCGGCCGAGGGGGAGCCGGCGCCCGCGGCGCTTCACGAACAGCCGGGCGCGTCGACCGCCGAAACCGGCTCGCCGCCGCCCATCGTGGAGGCGCTGCCTGTCGGCTCGGCGCCAGCCGCTGACGGCGACCAGCTGGGAGCGGTCGCTCAGAACGATGGAGCGGGGATGGGGGCGAGCGTGGCCGCGCCGGTGCCGGAGCCCGCGCCCGGGGAGCGTCCCGAAGGGGCACCCGTGCAGGTGGCGCACCCTCACGCGGTGCCCGCCGAGGTGGGGCACGTCCATCCATCTCCCCAGGTGGAGGCGCGGCCGGGGAGCGCGTTGGCGCGGCTGGTCGTCGGTACCGTTCTCGGGCTGATCGTCGGCTTCATGGTCGGACTGTTCGCCGCGGTGTTCGCCGGCATGACGCTGGGCGCCGGGGCCGCGCTCGTCACGCTGGTCCTGTGCACCGCGCTGGCCGGTGCGATCGGGGCCGCTCTAGGGGCCGGCCCCGGGCGCCGGCAGGCGAACACGTCCCCGTACTGGCCGCCCGTGCACCGCCTGTGAACGGCTCTAGCAGGCGGCCTCCGGTAGGGCGCAGATCTTCACGGTCATCTCC